>CAZWFZ010000023.1:0-13936 GCA_964633455.1 uncultured Candidatus Peribacteria bacterium
GTTGGTGCTGTTGGTGCGGGTTGAGGAGCAGCTGCGGGAACAGCTGGAGTTGTAGCTGGAGCAGTAACTACGGTAGGTCTGAGTCTTGCAAGCACCGCCTGATCACTATCTTTGAGCAAATCAAAGGTTAACGCATTGACGATATCCATAGGTCAGGCAAACGACACTTTTTGTTCACCGCAGATTTTTCCTAGACGCCCTTCTGCATAGATTGCAAAATCTTTTAGGAGTTGAGGTGAGGGAGTAGCATCTTTAAACTCTGCAATACGATCTTTGGCAAATTTATTTGCTGCATCTTCTGTATTCCCAAGTCTGATATACATAGTGGTAAGCAAGTATGCTTTGATATCTTTGCCATAGAGAGGATCTTTCTCTCCAATTTTGGTTGTGTCCTTAGTTAGTTTACCTATAGTGTCTTGATCAAAGAGTGTCTTCAAATAGGTAGTATCATCGAACTTTTGTAATGCTTCTTGCGTATTCTTCGCCTTGGTCTGCTCTGCTGTCAATGCGGTAGTTGCAGAAGCTGGTGCTAATTCCTTAAACCATGGCTTATCTTGAAGATTCTTCTGCAATGGACCAGTATTATTTTCATTTGGTTTTAGTTCTTTATATTTCTCTGCAATCGCTGTACCTACCATTTGTTCACCTGCTGACAAGGTTGCTAGTTTCTTCTCATAGACTACTTTTGCACTCTTGTATCGATCAGCTTCTTCTCACTCTTTACCAACGAAGAGTTCCTTGAGAAATGGTCCAATCAAAGGAATAGCAAAGATGGTCTCAAAAGTGCCAAAATTATTTTCAATATAATCTTTCATTCACTCACCCACCTTGGAGAGATTATCAAAGACCTTTTTGGAGACAGTAGCGATGGTCTCCATGGTTTGACTACCTGCTTTCGCTTGTGTAAATAGCTCCATAGTCCCTTGTAGATCTTTTCATAAAGTAGCTAGCGCTTTCGCTTCCTCACCAGTCGGCTTTTTGTATTCTGCAATAGCCTTTCCATCAATAATACACGCCTGAAATAGATGCGTAAAATCCTGTGCTGTGTACGAAGCATATATATTTTCTTTAGTAGCCATTGCCGTATTGATAGTCGATAGTACTGTTTTGAGTTTAGCTTGTTGATCTGCAGTGATTGCTGAACTTTTGTCTACAAATAAACCTTGATTGATCATCGCATTGATTTGTAGTTTGGTTTCTTCAGCTTTGGTGTTTTTAATTGCATCATTGATACGTCCACCATATCGATCGAGCAAACTTACCGTGAGGTTTTGCGTCAGGTCAGGATCCTTGGTGATATTGGTATAGGTTGCTATTTCCTTTTCGATATTCTGTCTACGTGTTTCCAATGATTTTTGTTGTTCGGGCGTCGTCGCGACGACTTCTCAAATAGTTGTAAACTCCTGTTTCTGTTGATTGAAAAAAGTAGTGATCGTATCAGCACTCGTATTGGCCTCAGTGAATAAGGTCTCGAGTTGCTTCAACTCATCCGCAGAGAGTACTGCTTGTTTCTCTTGTATTTCTTGTTCTTTGATAGTATTGAGTTCTTTTGCCAAGGCGATAATCGCATCCTTTGGTACGTCGGCACCAGGTTTTAGAATCGTGTTGTTGATAAATTCTCTTCCCAGTCCTCATATATCTCTTGGATTAGCAATCGTGATAAGCGCTCCTCTGAATGGTAAATTTTCACCTATCGGCAATCCACTATACTTAGCATCCAAAGCCTTAGTTTGCTCGGGAGAAAGGCCGATTTTTGACCACCACTCCTCACTTTCTTTCTTTTGCTCTTTAGGCTGTTCATTCAGTGTTTCAGACATCGTAGTGTAATTGAAAAATAAATTAAGCAACTTTTTGTGCATCAAGTTTTTCTTTGGTCCATTTGTTGGCGAGGTCTTTGTTCTCTAGGGTGTCTATATGAAGGTGTTTCTCATCGTCTTCTCCGTGAATCAAAGCGGTCTTGGGCGTTTGGATACTATCCACATACGCTTTCACTTCTTCCAACGTGTATTTAGGTGGTGTTCTCAAATCTCTACCGATATCAAATCCTTCTCCATAACAATGACAGGAATCATCGGCACTATTTTTGAGTTGGGCATTTTCTTCCTCGGTACGAATAGTACTCGTGATTCTTACTCCAGGAAACTGCTCCGCCACAGACACCAACATACCCAATGCTTTGGTGGTAAGTAACCTTGCACGCTCCTGCACTTCTGTTCATTTATAGTTAATGGTTGCTTTGGTCAAACGTTCGATGAGCTTTTGACGCTCTGCTGTTTCAGGCGTTGGTGTAGTAGCGACAGTTTCAGGACTAGCTGGCTTCGTCCCCTCACCAAACGGCGCTGGCACTCCAAACCAGGTAGCCACTTTATTGGAAAATTCTTCAAACTGCTTTTGCATAGGTCACTTTTCAGTAGTTGCAGGAGCTTTTTCCTTGGAAAAAATACTTTTTGCTGCTGTTGCCATACCAAACATACCACCAAGAGCAGCCAAGGTACCAACTACCGCCTTGCCAAAACCTACTTTCCGACTATTGAAAAAACCAGCTGGATCTTCAGAATTAAACAGCTTTGCAAAAAATCCTGGCTCTTTTTTGGGTTCCTCTACAGGTGGAGTAGCAGGCTGGGTGCCTTGTACTTCTGTTTGGAGACTAGCAAGTTGTTGCTTAAAAGGTTCTAGAAGTGTAGCTATTTCAGCACGATATTGCGTAATTGTCGTAGCAAGTTCTACCTTCTTGGTCGCAAGCGCAGTCAAATGCGCATCTAGCGTCTTTTGCTTAGCGTCCAAAACAGGGAGATTTTTTTGTTCTGCAGAAGTTTTGACCTCATTGTGAAGGGTTTGGAGCGTTTGAATATCCGTTTGTTCAAGACCTGATCAGCTTGCTTGCGCTACTAGTGTATCGATTGCTGGCATGAGGAAACAGTACACATAAAAGATGATATAGACAGAAGATGACTCATATAGACATCTTACTCATGTATATATCTAAGTATACCTACATACCGCATTTTTGTCAAAAAAAAAGAGACATAAAATGCCTCTCATTTGCTTATATACAGGGAAAAAAGTTATACCATACGTTCACGTGCTCGCATCACGACCGTTGCAATTTGCTCAGGTATTGTCGTATGTGTTGTATCGAGAAAACACGCGTCAGAAGCTGGTTTATTGACTGCCTCGGGTCAGAGGTAGTCGGTGTGATCTCTACGGTCTATCTCAAGCGCAACTGCATCTAGGTCGGCAGTCAGTCACTTGCGCACTAGTTGGTCATATCTTCTTTGGATACGGATAGCACGCTCTCAGATGAGAAATACTTTGAGTTGTGCATCGGGGAAAATGACCGTGCCAGCATCCCTCCCGTCTATAATAATATTTCACGTATGAATAAAGGCGCGTTGGAGGTCAACCAAACGTTCTCTCACGGGCTGCACAGGGACGATATAGTGGAGGTCTAGAGCAAGGTTGGTAGATCTGATTTCAGCCTCTATATTCTCGCCATTGAGCAACATATCATCGTGTCCCGTAGTTAGATTGTGCGAAAAGCTCAAAGACATTTCATCCATAAGCTCAGCTTTTTCAGCATCCGAGGCTTCAAGCATACCCTTGCGTTTGACATATAGGGTCACTGCCCTATACATTGCTCCTGTATCTAGGTAGCGGAAATTGAGTTCTTGAGCCACACCTACTGCAGTCGTCCCCTTCCCGGTCGCCACATACCCATCTATGGTAATCACAAAGGGCGTCGGCATGGGGGAAGTTTGTGCAAATAAAAATCTATGCGTGGTTGATGAACTGTTGGATTTGCTGCTGCACAATATGCGTTTCAGGGGTAGAATCAATTTCTATCACCGGATAGACTTGACGGAATCTCTTGATCATCGGCTCAGTAATCTCATGATATTGTGCAATCCTTCTAGCAATGAGCTCATCGGTATCGTCTGGACGTCCTCTTTCCTTGATTCTTCTAATTGCCTCTGCATCTGGGATATGTAAGTAGATACCTATCATCTCTCTGCGATAACGTTGACACTCATCCAACATCAACTCAAATTGCGACAAACTTCTTGGATAGCCATCCAAAAGCATAGACATACCTTTGTCCAAGATCATATAGAAATAGAGCTCAAATAAGGCATTGGTGACCTTGTCATCTATCAATTGCCCAGATTTCATAGCCTCTTTGAGAAACTCACCTATCAGATTTTCATTTTGCGTCAATCCCCTAAACAACTCTCCCGACGAGAAATACGCATAATCATTGGGGAACTTCTCTTGTAACAACTTAGCTTGTGTTCCCTTACCACTTCACTGAATACCAAACAACAAAACATCTTTCATAGATCCATGAAAAGAACAAATAAAATATACACACTGAACAATTACGCTCCTATATAGGGATTGAGGCGGTGATTGCTATGGGAAAAATAAAAAAAACATAGCACCAATACATCCAATCTGCTATTGACTTTCTTTAGATAATATGTATAAGAAACTATTGATGAACTTTAAAACAACAAAAAAGATGAGTAAATTTTTGACAATTTTGTGGACAATTATTTGGTTGGTAGTCGGCTACGCTGTGATGCCTATTATGGATATGAGCGTATCGGGAGGTGTACTCTATTATGCTGGTATTTATTTGATAGTATTGGGCTTTTGTCTCTATACGACGGACCATTACGATGGGTACAAGGTCAGCTCTGCGGGAAAACTTTTCCTAACTTCAGGAGTTGCTATAATCGCTGTAACGACTTTAATTGAACTTACCGGATGGTCGGCATGGGGCAAGCAAGCCTATACCTATCGTGACCTCCTAGGTAAAGTAGATACCACCGATTTCAGTGCGCATGTACAGCCGATACCAGCAGATCAAATGATCATCGTCGATGAGGAAAATGCTCGTCGCATAGGTGAGAAAGAACTCGGTAACGTTGCTGGCTTGGGAAGTCGTGTAACCGTCGGAGCATTCCATAGGATGGCCATCAAAGGTCATTTATACTGGATAGCCCCGCTCGAACACTCTGGATTCTGGAAGTGGTGGAGGTTTGGAAATACAGGCACTCCAGGGTATATCAGGGTTTCTGCTACCAACAAAGAGGACTATAAACTTGTCCTCCTTCCAAAAAATCAAGGAATTGTGTACCAATCTGGTGCATACTTTGGGCAAGACCTAGAACGTCATATCTATCTCAATGGGTACATGTCTCAAGGATTCACCGACTTCACATATGAAATCGATGATGAAGAACAACCATGGTGGGTGGTGACACTCTATGACACGAAGATATCTTATGGTGGATCTGATGCTACAGGTGTACTTGTTATTAATCCCACAACGGGAGATATAAATCCATATACTGTAGAAGAAGCACCTGAATGGATAGACCGTATCCAGCCTATCAGTATGGTAAAAGCACAAGTTGATGACTGGGGTGAATATATCCATGGATGGTGGAACACGTGGTCTGGTAACGAAGTGTTGCGGGCCAGTGAGGAGTACTCAATAGTCATGAGTCATGATCACAAAACGTACTACTATATCGGTCTCCAATCAAAAGGTGCAGAACAGTCTACCGTTGGTTTCATGATGGTCAATACCCGTACCAAGAAAGCACATTGGTTCAAACAACCAGGAGCTACGGAAAGTGCAGCCGGACAATCTGCCTTGGATAAGGTCAAAGAGAAAAGCTATAACCGATCTGAAGGAGTCTGCTACAACATCGACGGTCATGCAACCTACGAGTTCTTACTCAAAGGGGATGCAGGACTCACCAAAATGATTGCCTTGGTCAATGTAAGAGACCATAGCATCGTTGGCGTCGGTGAAGACAGACAACAAGCCAGATATGCTTACCAAAGCGCACTTCACTCCATGGGTAACACAGTAAGTTACTCAGGAAATGATAGCCAAGGTCAAGTTATGTTGGACAGGGTTCTACGTATTGGATCTAGTGTCTCAAGCGGACAGTCTATCTATTATTTGATAGTTGTTGGCAAGCCCACGATTGGGTTCTTCGGTAATGGTTCACTCTCCACTACGCTTGCGCTTACTCAGCCAGGCGACAGTGTAGCAGTAGCTTTTGCAGAAGGTACCAGCACCATGGTGCCCATGACCTTCTTCACTAACTTGTCGCTGGAGGTGCAGGTAGACAGCAGTGAATTTAATAAACAACTCAATCTGATGGAAACTCGAGACGCGAAGCGTTTAGAGAAAAGTCAGGTGAGCAAATAATGTTGCGGTGAATTCATCGTATACAAAAGGCCTTGGACAATGTCCAAGGCCTTTTTTTTCGTATGATATAATGAGGGAGAAAATAGCGGAAGTAACAGTAATTATCTCTTTGACCATTGTGGGCTCTTGCGCGCTTTTTTGAGACCTGGTTTCTTGCGTTCCTTGATTCTAGGATCTCTTTTGAGGAGGCCGTGGGGTTTGAGAGTGAGTCTGTACTCCTCTTTGAAATCGACCAATGCTCTTGCAAATCATAGTCTCATAGCCTCTGCTTGACCCATGATACCACCTCCTGTGAGGACGATCTCTGCATCAAACTGCTTCTCAGATTTATCACCAATGATAGTGAACGGCAAAAGCGCGTCCTCTACCAAATATCCATGTCCTCCAAAATAATCCTGGAGAGAATAGGTGACTTCACCTTTCTTGACAGAGATAGTGCCCTCGCCTTTGGGATAGAGTTTGACTACTGCGGTTGCCATCTTTCTTCTGCCGACGGCATAGTGATATTTTCTAGCAGCTGCTTTGACCATGATAAACAAACAAAAAGAATAAAATGTAAGATAAGCTTATTTCTCGAGAGCAACCAACGTTTGATTTGCATAGGTATGTGATGCTCCGAAGAGTTTGAGTCTCTTGAGTCTAGGTTTGCGGAGTTTGTTCTTGGGGAGCATACCTTTGACCGCCAACATAATCACTCTATCCGGGTGCTTGTTGAGGAGATTGGTCAGGGTAGTTTCCTTGAGATGTCCTTTGTGTCCACTATGCGTATAGTATACTTTGTCAGTGAGTTTATTACCCGTCACGACAATCTTGCTCGCATTGCTGACGACTACGAAATCACCACAGTCCCACATGTCACAATAGTATGCTTTGTGTTTGCCAAGCAATCTATTGCTGATGATGGTAGCTAATTTACCCAACGTCAATCCTGTAGCATCAATATGCCACCATGTTCTGTTTTTTTGGATCTGATCGGGATGTACCCAGAGGGTTTTGTTGAGATTATCTCCTGTTAACTGTAACTGCATTGTGGAAACCAAAGGAATAAAAAGAACTAATGAGTAGATATGCTTACATTAACTTCACCAATACTTGCATTGCGTTGTCACCAGCTCTTGGTGTCGTCTTGTAATCAACTACAAATCAAGCTTTCTTGCCTGCTGAGGTGTATTTGGGTACAAGTTCATTGACTGCCTTTTTGCCTGCAACTTCCGTATACAAAGTGGTTTTAGCCAATCTGATCGCTTGTCTGGTTGCATCTGCTGCAGCATAACGACTACCGAATCCTACCATTCTCGAGAAAAATCTATCAGCCCATGACTTGAGGACTTTGGCTCTCTTGGGAGTAGTAACGATTTGTCCGTGCAAGACCAAACTAGTGAGTAAGTTTCTGATCACATTGGTCTCTTTTTGTACTCAGGTTTGCAATTCTAGCAACCTGTTAAACTTATGTCTCATGACTACCAAATACAACAAAGTAAAATTAAGGTCTTTCTTTATCCTTGTAAGTTTTTGCCCATATTGTCCAATGAATCTACGATTTCATCTACTGCTTTTCTTCCAATTCCTTTCATACTGAGAAGCTCTGATTTTCTCTTTTTCTCCAAGTCTTCAACGTACAAGATCTCATTTTTGATAAGTGCATTTCTTGTTCTTTCACTCAACGGAAGTGCATCAATGGGAATCGTTTTGATGTTCATATCCTCTGCCATCTTCTCCGTGCTTTCTACGATATCGTAGTAGTCTACCAAGAGTGATTTGTCGATATATGCATCATCGAAGATGAAGAGTTTAGCATATGAAGAGACGACTTCGCCAGCAAAAGAAAGGAGTTCTTTGGGGCTGATAGTAGGAGCGATAGATTTGACGGTCAAGAGCAGTTGATCTTTGCTACCACCTGAGAAGTCATCAATTACCTCCTTGACATCGTACATGACGTAGTCTACTGCTTTGAAATCATTGTCTATCAAGAGCAAATTGACATCACTGTCGTCTTTCTTCTCTTCACGAGCTCTCAAGAACTCGATGGTGTAATATCCATATCCTTTTTCTAATCTGAACTCAGCTACAAACTCGGTAGTATTATCTGCAATCTCGAGAAGGTAAACATCTGCATTGAGCAACTCAACTCCAGAAGGGAGTTTGAGATCCGCAGCGGTATAGATACCTGCTCCTTTGAATCTTTGAGAGATCCATTGTTGTTGTTCAACATTTTGGTCTATCGTGAAACGCAAGTTTTTGAAGTTGAGCATAATATCAATCACTGACTCTTTGATACCGTCAAGTACATGATATTCATGAGAAACACCTTTGATCTTGAGACCCGTAATTGCGCCACCTGCGCTATATCCAAGGATCGCTCTTCTCAAAGCATTACCCAACGTATGGCCAAAGCCTCTTGGCAAGTATCTCACATCAAAAAGCGTGGTAGTAGCATCAATCTCATCAACAACAATCTTCGGCGTTCCAATAAACTTTTGGATATCAAGCATGTCAATACAACAAAGAAATAAAAAGGCACCTATGCTCTCGCATAAAACTCAATCACTTGGAGCAAATCTACGGGGGCACTCACTTCTTCATTATTTGGCATATCAACTACTTCTATCTCCAAGGTCTTTTTATTGACCTTGAGCCATGAAGGGATGACATGATTACCATTTGCCTGGAGAGGCATCGTTTGTACCAAAGGACTGTTATGTAATTTTGCTTTGAACGCTACGACATCGCCTGCTTTGACGAAGTAAGAAGGAATATTATGTTTGGTACCATTGAGCGTAAAGTGTGCATGAGTTACCATCTGTCTCGCTTGCATGATCGTATGTGCGAATCCTGCTCTCAAGATAGTGACATCAAGTCTTCTTTCGAGGAATTGAAATGCTAACTTATCCTGTGCAACTCCTTGTGATTTAGCAGATTTGCCTGCAACATCAATCACGGTTTTTTTGAATTGTCTTTCGGAAAGTTGGTAAATTCTTTTCAAAACTTGTTTGTTTCTCAAAAGCTTGCCATACTCAGAATATCTTACATTGTTGGCACCATGTTGGCCAGGTAGTCTTCTATTCTTTTTGATGTCATACTTTTGTGGTCAAAACAAATTAATGCCTTCTCTTCTACAAAGTTTGTTTTTGGATCCTGTGTACCTCATAAAATAGGAAATAAGAATAAAGATGTGAGCATAGTCTCCCGCCAGATTACATCCTCCCTAGCAAACGGATAACGCATGTAGGGCTGGGGTAAGACATGTAAACTATTAATTTCTCTTGGGTCTCTTTCTCTTGCAACCACCAAATTGTAATGGCGTATCTTCTTTGATGGCAGTGATATCAATACCACCTACATCATTGATACCTTTGAAAACACCGTCTCTACCCATACCCAAACCTCTAGCAACGATGATTACTTCTTTGAGGCCAGATTGCTCTTTGGCTTCTTTCATAATCTCTCTCGTCAAGACTTCAGCAGCATAGGGAGTACTTTGTTTGGTTCCTTTGAAACCAACATGGCCTGTACCACCACCTGCTACTTTGTTGCCTTGCATATCCGTCAACGTCACGATAGTGTTGTTGAATGAGGTGTGCACGTGCAAAACACCAGCAGACAATTTAATTGCCTTCTTTTTTTTCTTGGGAGCGCCTTTAGCGGCAGGTTTAGCGACAGCTTTTGTAGCCATAATAATTACAAGGAAATCGAGTAAAAAAGGGAACGATTATTTCTTGAGCACTGGTCTCACTCTTGCTCTTCCGAGGAGTTTCTTAGCGGTTTTTGCATGTCTAATAGTTCTTTGACCTCTGACCGGCAAACCGAGATTATGTCTCATACCTCTGTAGCATTTTACTTCTTTGAGTCTTTTGATACTAGAAGCCACCTCTCTTCTGAGATCATTTTCTACCACCAGATTATCTTTGATCTCATCACTAATTGCTTTGATTTCTTCTTCGGTAAGATCTCTTACTTTCTTCTCGAGAGGAATCTGTAATTTAGTAAGGAGGGTTCTAGATTTGGGTAAACCAATACCAAATACCATGGTAAGACCAATCCAAATTGCTTTCTTATCAGGGATCACATGACCTTGCAGTCTAAACATGCTCGTGGAGGTAACAACAAAATAAAATTATCACTGTCTTTGCTTATGCTTGACGTTCGCTTTGCATATAACGCGCAATATACCCTTTCTTCTAATAGTTTTGCAATGATTACACATCTTTTTGACAGAAGATCTCACTTTCATGGTACACAAGCTAACAAGAATAAAGAGGGAAAAGGGACACAGTATTATCTTTGTATTGATCTATACACGATACGTCCTTTGGTGGGCTCATACGGATTGAGTTCAATCTTGACGGCATCACCGGGGATGATTCTAATGTTGTGCTTCTTCATTTTGCCAGCAGCATACGCTTCGATTTGCATATCCATGTCTTTGATCATTACGAGGTATTTACCACCGCCAACCACTTCGGTCACGACGCCTTCTACTTCAATAACATCACTATTTGACATTCGTAACGATACTATCAATAGCTAAAACCGTCTGATGAGGTCTGAAGCCCTTGGTCTTTTGATATCTCTTCTTGCCTTGGAATTTGAACGCAGTGACCTTTGGCCCACGACGTTGCAACTTCACTTCGGCTTTGACCTCACTACCAGCAAGATAGGGAGCTCACATATGTACTGCCCCACCTGTTGCATCGAATGTACAAAGGACGGTTGAGAAACTTACTTTGGATCCCACCTCCTGATCGATATGGTCAACAATAATCTCATCGCCTTGTTTGACGATTCGTTGATGACCTTGTATTTCTACCACTACATACATGTCTAACATCTACACAAGAATAAAGAAAAAGGAATATAATTGTTTAAATTTTCATACCAAGATGTGCAAGCATACCGAACTTCTTTTTGTTGCTCTTGTAAGCAGCAGAGACGATTGCTTTCATTCTTTTGTATCTTCTTGCACTTGGAAAGGCGTATGCTACGAACTTCCTGTACCATTTGGTACCGTAGTGCTCTTGCTTTTTAGCCGTATCAATCACGTGAGAAGACCATAGCTCCTTTTTGTAAAAAGCGATAAGTCTTTCATTGGTGTGTAAATCACCTGTCTTGTAAACTGTGAAGCCCATAGTAACAAATTGAAGATAAAAAGAATATGAAGTATAATAGTCTTGCCGAGAGCCGGAATCGAACCGGCACTCCGTCTCCAGAGGCGGATTTTAAGTCCGCTGCGTCTACCAATTCCGCCATCCCGGCAACTTTATTTTTTGGTAACTGACATATATATATGATCAAACACCTCCGGGAACGCCACTGCTATATTGGAAAGCACTTTTCTATCTAGGTTGTTGTGTTGCTTTCTCATCGTACCCATAAATGCGCTATAGGTAGTGCCTTTGGATCTGAGTACTGCATTGAGTCTTTCAATCCAAACACTTCTGAACGTTCTCTTTTTGAGTTTTCTACCTCTATATGAGTTCATACCCTGTTTGATCAGTGCTAATCTGATCTGTTTGTATACCGTGCTTCTTCCCAAGCGAAAACCTTTTGCTCTGGTAGCAAATTTTCTATGTTTTCTGTGTCTTGCGAACCCGTTACTTACTCTTACCATAGCGACAAATATAATTTAGGGGAATAAAAAGATAACCTATTTTATCTCATTTTATCAGCGATCAATGATGAGATTCTCTTAGCGTCTGCCCAGAAAAGCTCTTTGCCAAACTTGTGCTTTTTGGTAGCTCTCCCTTTGTTGGTCAAGAGATGGCTTCTGCATGTCTTGCTATGTCTCAACTTACCTGTTTTGGTAACTTTGAATCTTTTAGCTGCAGCCTTGTTGGTCTTCAATTTCATCTTCATCAACCTATTTTTTAGACAATAAAACGAGCGTATATCCAAATATTTCATCCTTCACACCTAGTGATTTACCATGGGTAATGAGCTGTTGCTCAATATCAATAAACTTGACACGAACATGCTCCTTGTATGCTTTTTCTCTTCACTTGAGAACCGCCATCATTTTGACACTGTAGCCATCGTCAAGAAACTCTTGGGCCTTTTTGATTTTGAGCGCGAGGTCATTGTCTCCAATACCGTACCCAAATTTAATTTCTTTCTGACCTTTCTGCTTCTGTTTCTTCTTTTTGTCGGTCTCTTCTTTCTTTTTGTCGTACATGTACTTACCAAAGTCCACAATCCTAGCAGTGGCAACCTGTTCCTCTGGGTTGTATCCCATCTGAACGAGATCAAGTCCTTGTTCCTCTGCCATACTCAATGCTTTGAGTCTTGGCAAGGGGCCTACCTTTTCACCAGCCTCATCAATCAATAAGATTCTCGGAGCCTTGATGTCATCATTTTTGAAGACCTTCCATTGCTTCTTTGCAAAGCCACCTCCTCCTGATCTTTGGTCAGATGACTGACTAGGACGGGCAGTTGCAGGACGGGCAGGTCATGATGATCATACTGGTCTAGGAGCTCATGGCCTTGGGGCTCATGGTCTAGGAGCTCATGGTCTAGGAGCTCATGGTCTAGGAGCTCATGGTCTAGGAGCTCACGGTTTGGGTGATGCAGATCTAGTTGGTTTAGCACCAAACGACTTCATACGACATCGAGAAGTAAAACTGGTATACTATAGAAAAGGTGTCTAAAAAAGCAAGACAAAACTTTCTCAAGTAACCATAATAAGCACAATCACCCCCAGCGGGGGTCGAACCCGCGATCTTCGCCGTGAGAGGGCGATGTCCTGGACCACTAGACGATGAGGGCATATCAAATAAGCAAAAGGAGCAAATAGACAAATAACCAAATCAGCGAGCTGTTTTTGTGCCGATTGGTTTTGTATATTTGTGTATTTTGAATATTTGTGTATTTGAATGCACCCCCGCTTGGGATCGAACCAAGAACCTACAGCTTAGAAGGCTGTCGCTCTATCCAATTGAGCTACGGGAGCATGTGACAAATAACCAAAGACGCAAAAAAAAGGCAACTACATCCATAGATAGTAAAGACAAATAGCAGCCATTCTACTACTCCACGTCGTCTATGTACCTTGTAAGGGGGGTATATACCAAACGGACCAGGTCAGGAATATACATCAACATATATGAATGATCTCACAAAATTTGTGGTGGAGTCGAGGGGAGTCGAACCCCTGACCTCCTCGGTGCAAGCGAGGCGCTCTGCCAACTAAGCTACGACCCCATGAAACAAAGCTCCAAAGTTCCAAAGCCTCAAAGTAAAAAGCTATAATTTTTTGTACTTTGCGCTTTGCATTTTGTTGTTTTAAATTGGGCAGGGAAGGATTTGAACCTTCGTAGCCTTTCGGCGGCGGATTTACAGTCCGCTGCAATTGACCGCTCTGCCACCTACCCATAATACCTGTTTTGCTAACCTCCTTTGAAGTCTGATTTGATTTCTGCAGGATTGGAAGGAGCCATACCAAACATCACCAACACCCCAATCACAATCAACGCAGTACCCGCCAAGACGTAAGCTGCTTTGCTACTGCCTAAATTTCTCTCAGCTCGAGCTATATCACCAAACATTTTGTAGAGCTGGTTGTGATAGACAATACATGCCGTACCTGTCGCGATCATCAAAAGACCAAGCAAGATATGTTTCATGTGGAGCCATAAAGTAAATGTAGCGGAACTGGTAGCAGCGAGCAACGGGACTTGAACCCGTACAGGCAGAGCTGAATTCTGCCATGCTACA
>CAZWFZ010000024.1:0-13653 GCA_964633455.1 uncultured Candidatus Peribacteria bacterium
CTTTCTTGAGTTTGGTATCTTTTCTCCAAAGAGTGAGTAATTGTCCAAAAAAGAAAGCAAGAATTCATCGTTTCAGTCATTTCATTAGTAATTCAAGTAATACGATAAAATCTGTCCTTAGTGTACAAAAAACAGGGTGTGTTTGCAAGAGCAATTCAGCATTATTGTGTAATTTACGCCAGGCTAACCAAGCAATTTTTGTATCTGAGAAAGCCCATTTTCATCTACTTGAACCTCCAATTTTCCTATTGTTATGGCGATATTACCAGGATGTGCCTTGAGTATACTTGGGATTTGGGTGATTAGATGGAGTGCGTCAGGCGTTTCAAAAGTAGTTGTCGACATAGATTTTTCCAGTGGGGCACTTTTTTTGGTAATTTGTAGAGGAGATACAGGCGGAGTTTGTTGTTGAGGAGGAGGTGTTTGTATTCTTTCTTTTCTGACGCTCATAACGCTGACTTCAGGGCGATAGAGATTACTCTTGCTAGCTTGTTCTCTCAGTTGCTCGAGTGAGAGTCCTATAATTTTATCTATTTTGGGAGCTCTCATTCACTTAAAACCTTGTATATGAATGATATCAAAAGGTGCTAGGTCTAACTTATCTTGCAAATAGAGTTCCATAGTACCAGATATATCTTCAATTTGCATGAAATATCCTCATTTCATACCTCTATTTATTTCTTTGATGAAGCAGATGATTTTGAATTCTCCATAGTTCTCTCTATCTTTGAACATACTAATAAAATTTACTTTCTGTTTGAGATAATCATAGAGTCCATCAAAAGGATGACCAGAAATGAGTGTCCCAAATACTTCGTGTTCATAGGCAAAGAGACTCAATAGTCCTGGTGAAGCTACTGGAGTAAGTTGGAGTGCAGAATCATCCATCATCAACGTGTCAAAGAATCACGTTTGAGGTTGGGAAGCATGTTTCACCCGTGCGAGTAATTCATCAATATTTCCTAACAGCGTATAGCGATCTCCAAAGCGGTCTAATGCACCTGCTTTGATGAGTGATTCAAGAGATTTTTTCTTGAGAAATGGGCCAGTTCTTTTGAGAAAATCAGTGAGTCCTGTATATGGTCCGCGTGTGCGCACTTCTTGTTCAAGTGCTTGAGCAACTTCAGAACCTACTCCTTTGATGGTCTTAAATCAGAGTTGAATAGCATCATCTACAGCTGCCACATGTTCAAATGAGGTGTTCACATCAGGTGATTTGATAGTGTATCACTGCAAGAGAATTTCATCAATAAACTTAGCAAGTTTGTCAATTTCCTCTTCTACTGATCTGAGGAGGGCAGCATGAAACTCAATCGGATAGTGCGCTTTGAGATAGGCAGTTTGAAATGAGATGTAGGCGTAGCAAGCGGCATGCGATTTGTTGAATGAGTAATCTGCTGCTGGCTCGATCATTTTTTCATAGACCCATTGAGCGGTCTGTGGTTTATAGTCTCTATATGCTTGTGCTCTTGCAATGAACTCACCTTTTATTTTTTCAATGACCTCCCTAATTTTCTTGCCCACTCATTTTCTCAAATTATCAGCTTCAGCTAATGAAAATCACGCCATAGCTTGGACAATACGCATCAGTTGTTCTTGATAGACGGCAATCCCATACGTGATTTCCATAAAGGGTTGGAGGTCATGGGTGAGTTTCTCTTTTTCTTGCTCCATAATTGCTTCCCCATAACGGTTACTCAGTTCTTGTACGAGATCCTGTTCGATATAACGTACTTGTTGTATACCATGTTTTCTTTCTACATAGTGAGGAATAAACTCCATAGGACCAGGACGGTAGAGCGCTCCCATAGCAATAATGTCATCAAATACGGTGGGTTTGAGTTTTTTGAGCCAATTTTTCATGCCATCTGATTCAAACTGAAAGACACCAGAGGTATCACCCGTGTGAAAAATCTTTTTGTAGGTATATTGATCATCCAAGGGAGGATGGAAAAGCATTGTAGTGCTAAATGTTGCAAGCATTTCGGGTAATTCTTTTTTATCTTTTTTTGCTTTAGCACGAATAATCTTGATACAATTTTTTATAATAGAAAGATTTCTGAGTCAGAGGAGATCCATTTTTAACAAACCAATTTCTTCTACGCTATGTCCATCAAATTGTGCCACCGTTCTCGTTTCATCCCTGAGGTCTCACCCACCAGATTTTGGAGGGTATTGAATGGGGGAGTAGTTGGTAACTGCTGAAGGAGCAATAATCATACCACATGCATGGACACCTGTCTGTCTTACTGTCCCTTCCAATTTTTGTGCAATCAAAAGGGTGTTTTTTATCCTATCATCTTGATCAATAAGTGCTTTGAGGTCGTCATTTGACTTGAGAGAGTCTGCAATTGTTTTGTCGGTAATGAGGCTAGATATTTTGTTGGATTGTTCAAAATTGACTCCCATTACTCTCGCTACATCTTTGAATGCTGCTTTGGCTGCCATGGTCATGAACGTGCCAATATTCGCAACATTTTCTGTTCCATATTTTTGTTTGATATAGTCGATTACTACTTCTCTGAGTGTGTCTTCAAAATCTGTATCAATATCTGGCATCGAAATACGTCAGGGATTGAGGAAACGTTCAAAAAGGAGATCATATTCCAAAGGATCAAGATCAGTAATTCAAATAACATATGCCAAGAGACTTCACGCACATGAACCTCTTCCAGGACCTACGACAATACTATTTTCTCTTGCCCAATTTATATAATCCTGTACAACCAAAAAGTAGGTGTTGTATTCCATTTCATCTATTACTTTGAGTTCATACTCAAGACGTTCAATGTATTCAGCTTGTGATTTTTGCGATGCAGGAATGAGCGAGGTGGATTTTGAGAGTATCTCTTTTTTGTGATCAGTATAGGTCTCTCTTGTTGCTTGCCAAAGCTCATCAAGTGAGCTTTGTTGAAGGGATTTAGTAAGCTTTCACGCATTTTTCATTTGTACTAGGGAAAATGTCTCCTCTTCATTTCGAGAGGTACAAAAGTAGCGAGAAAGTCATGTATATGCCTTTCGGCGTAGTTCAAATGCACGAATATCCATAGTTGCGTAATTGATGAAAATGTAGATGTACGTATGCAATTTTTATATATTTTTCAGAGATTATTTTATAGTACGTATCTTTGATACAATTTAAACCCCAAAATTTTATACATCTTAAATATAGTATATTAGACTTGTCTATAATGTGAAAGATGTGTTTTGTATATGCTTATAGCAATTATCATTTTTATATTAATTATACTGTCAATATAGAAACTATAAATATATGTTTTTAATTAATATTCACTCTTGTTTTTTTGTGTGAGAGTGTGTATGCTGATGATGAATTTTATTTTCTTGCACGCATATGTGTGGTATATTTGGTTACAAATGAGTAATACATGAAGTTTCCTCTGTTTTGTTACATGGGTTACAAAGATTGGAATATCGTTGATATGATTCAGCTGGTATGTATGTAGTACAAAGCGATCATACCTCACATACCTATAAAGCAATAGGCAAAGTACATGCATTGGTGGAAAAAATTGATATTGAGCGTGGATTGTTGGGAAAGTCTCATTTTCCTGTGTGATGATGTGGTATTGCGCATACGCGTTGGGCGACACATGGATGAATTACCGAAGCAAACTGTCATCCTCATACAAGTAATGATGGTAAATTTCATATTGTGCACAATGGTATTATCGAAAACTACTTACAACTCAAAAAAGAACTTCTGAGCAAACAATATGTATTTTCATCTGAAACAGATACAGAGATTATTGCAAATCTTTTGCAAGAGGCGTATGCGGGTGATTTTCTTGGAGCCGTGCAAGAGATGCTCAAACAGATTAGAGGAGCATATGCTTTGCTCATTGTGCATGATGATCATCCAGGTGAGATGATCTGATTGAGGTGGTGAAGCCCTTTGTTCTTTGGATATGACATGCAGGGAGAATTTTATTTTTCATCTGATAGCCAAGCACTCAGTGGTTATGCACAAAAGGTTATCTATCTTGAGGATGGTGATCTCTTACATCTCACATGAAATGATTATGTGATTACGAGTTGAGGTATGCCACAAATCAGAACAGTTGAAGAACTCAATATGAGTGCTATGGAGGCATCAAAGGGTGAGTTCAAGCACTTTATGCTCAAGGAAATATATGAACAACCCAATATTATCAAAAGAATCTTCAAATGAAGAGTTGATTTTGATCATGCAACATTAGCCTCTGATGCATTTCATGGTATGCAACGTGAGGCATACAAACAAGTGATATTTGTTTGATGTGGTACATCATACCACGCATGATTACTCTGAAGTATGTGGGCAAGAGAATTGGCATGAATTGATACCAAGACACTGATAGCAAGTGAGTATGCAAATAGTCGTCTGTTGGTACGCGATGATGTGTTGCATGTTTTTGTGTCACAATCATGAGAGACTGCAGACAGTATTGAGTGCCTCAAAAACATAGCTATGATAGGAGGTAAGACGTTTGGTATTGTGAATGTCGTATGATCAAGTATAGCACGCATGACGGATAGTGGTTTATTTACCAGAGCTGGTACAGAGATAGGTGTGGCGTCTACCAAGGCATTTACTGCACAATCAGTATGTTTGTTTTTGCTTGCGCTCTTTATGGGCAAAAATAGAAGTATGCCACCGTTGGTATACAAGCGTCTCTTGCGTGCGCTGGAGCACCTGCCTATGCAGATCGAAGCTATTTTGGATCAATCTGAGTATATTGGCTCAGTTGCACGTTCTTTGGTGGAGTATCATAGTTTGTTTTTCTTGGGTAGACAGTATCAACTAGCTGCGGCCTATGAGGCAAGTCTCAAGTTCAAAGAAATTACCTATCGTCACGCTGAGGCATACCCTTTGTGAGAACTCAAACATGGGCCCTTAGCAATGATTGATGAACAATGCCCAAGTATAGTGTTTATGCCTGAAGATGATTTGTTTGAGAAAAATTGTTCTTCGGTACAAGAAATAAAATCCAGAAAAGGCATGGTGGTTGCTATCAGTGATATCAAAGTGCCATGAGCTGATCTCCAAATAACCGTACCCAAGACCGTACCTGAGTTGAGTCCTTTGCTGACGGTCGTCGTAGGCCAACTGCTAGCATACCATGCAGCAGAATTACTTGATAAAGATATAGATAAGCCTAGAAACCTCGCAAAAAGTGTGACGGTAAAGTAAATCATTCTTTTTATGTCAATATCGAAGACCTTATTCTGAGCGTTTTATGCTAACCAGAAGCTATCATTTTTTTGTTGATTACTCTTGCTTGCTCAAGGTATATGCACATACTCACGATTGAAATTTCATATATTATGTACCTAATCTTACGTCCCACACGTACGGATAGATATCCTCTAGAAGGAAGTCTACGTATAGCTGTGGGATTTTTTTATGTAATAAAGTGATACCCTTACGGGCACAAGTACTTATCGGTTTAGGGTGAAGCTTTGAGCTTGCGAAAAAGTCTCAATTTCCTAAAGCGGTTTAGTGTAGCCAAGGTATAAGTACTTCACAGGTTTCTAGAGTGAAGGTGCTATCTATCATTTCACCATCATCTATATTCTTATCTAGTGCATTGTAGTTTTTGAGTCTAGCAAATACGACTTTATCTTTTTGTATGGAAGTGGGAATTCGCATACTAATTCTATCCTTAGCTGTTAAGTAATTTTGAGTTATGGTAATATCATCATTTTCAGGGCCTTTTGTTACGAAATAATTGTTATTTATGTTGTAAAAGAACTCATCACCCTTCCATCATGGAACGACATAATTTGTCCCATCTGTCCATGGTCACTCTATAAACTTACTACAATCTTCATCATTATCAGCACAATAAACAGATTGAATAGGGAATCGAGGCATTGAGATAAGTTCAGTGTATCATCAAATACCTTTTTTAATCGCATCAATATTGGGGGTTACTTTGTTTCCAAAAGTACGATCATCAAGCTTATCAACTGTCATATATACTCATACGTTATTTCCTCCCTCGTCCACTATAGTACACACAAATCTTGTTCATTCACTAATTGAGGGGTGATTGCTAGTTGCTAGTTCAATGAGATCATTACCTCCTCGTTGCCAGTCGTAAAACTCTTCTACTAATTCTTGATGATATATCGCATATGAAGGGAAAACTCCCCCAAGTCAAATTCTTTCAACTCATGTCTTATCTTTCGTCGAACAGTTTGTTACCATATCATCTATAATTATGGATCAAGGTCGATCAGCAACTAGGAAATCACACTTTGGCAACTCTTTCATGACGTTAGTAAAAGTTAGTTTACGCGTTTCTTCATTCAGGGGTATTTCCTCGTAATTAGTACCTTCTTTTGGTAACTCTTTATTGGTCTCAATAGTAACTGGTGCGTTGGCATCAACTAATGTAGCTGTTTCATCCATATAAACATCATTTTTTTCTAACAAGAAAAATATTCCTCCCCCAAGTACAATAATAATTAACATCCAAAAGACATTTTTATTCATATGATGATTCAAAAAATAAAAACCTACCATATGATGGTTATGATATGTATGTACATATTAAATGCAAATGCAAAAAAATTTATGAGAGTGTTCTCTCTTTGAACTCACTTACCACCTTTCTTACAAACTCACCCGTAGGTAACGTATATTGCTCTTTGGTTTTGTAGACTCTGACGCTGACGGTATGATCTTGGACTTCTTTTTCACCTATGATGAGCATGTAGGGGATTTTCATGAGTTCGGCATTACGGATCTTTTTGTTGAGTGATTCAGCAGAGTCATCACAGGTTACCCTTATTCATTCTTGCTTACACATATCTACCACTGATTGCGCATATCCATTGAAGGTATCACTTACAGGTAATACAGTTACCTGCGTGGGCGCTAACCACAAGGGGAATGCTCAAGCGAAGTGTTCAATCAGAAAGCCAATAAATCTCTCATGGGTACTGAGCGGAGCTCTATGAATACAGAGTGGTGTCTTGTTCTGTCAATCCTTGTCTATATAGGTAAGATCAAATCTCGCAGGAACGGCAAAGTCTAATTGATTTGTAGCTAAGGTAAACTCTCTACCGATGACGGATCGAATCTGCACATCAATTTTGGGTCCATAGAATGCTGCTTCATCTTCTGCTTCCACGAAGGGTACATTGCAGGCAATGAGCGCTTTCCTCACCTTATCCTCAGTTGCAATCCAGAGTGGTTCGTTGTCTACATATTTTTTACCTAGGCCTTCTTTGCTATGCTTAGAAAGTCTCATTTGATACTTATCAATACCAAAGAGAGTGAAATACTCTAAGTACATACGTATGACTTGTATAAATTCTTCCTCAAATTGTTCTTCTGTACAATATATATGTGCATCATTCATACATAATGACCTGACTCTCATCAATCCAAAGAGAGACCCAGAGTCTTCGTATCTATAACAATGCCCATATTCTGCCAACCTCAAGGGGAGATCTCTATAGCTTTTGGGAGTAGCTGCATAGCATTTGTGGTGATGGGGACAGTTCATAGGCTTGAGATAGTATTTTTCACCATCCATTTCCATGGGTGGAAACATACTGTCTGCATAATAGGGCAAATGGCCAGACTTGATATACAAACTATCCTTGGTGATATGCGGGGTACGTACTCTTACATATCCATAAGTAGCTTCTTTTTCTTTTGCAAGTCTTTCAAGTTCTTCAACGATAACTGTCCCATTTGGTAACCAGAGTGGTAATCCAGGACCTACTTCATCATCAAATGCAAAGAGCTCAAGCTGTTTCCCAATTACTCTATGATCTCTCTTTTTGGCTTCTTCGAGCATCGCAAGATGTGCATTGAGGGCTTCTTTGTTGTCAAACGCTAGACCATAAATTCTGGTCATTTGGACGTTATTCTCGTCTGCTTGCCAGTAGGCACCAGCAAGTTTTTCGATGACCATACCGGAAGGATCTAGATCTTTGGTACTCTCTACGTGGGGGCCGGCACACAGATCGATATAGACCACTGCTTGATCATCACCAATAATTTTTTTGAATCTCATGAAGTCTGAAACTTCTGTGTACATTTCTTTGTATCCAGGGAGTGTATCTCTAGCATGTTCTAGTGTGTTGAGAGGAACAACATTGAGATAATAGGTAATTTCTTTTTCACCTTGTGCAGCGAATTTATCCAAGAGTTCATTTTTGAGGGTTTGTCTGGTGAGCGCATTTACTTCATATCCTACGGTGAGAGGACATCTCCACAGGAGGTAGGTCTGTGGTTCTTTGGCAATGAATTGGATTTTTTTGGTAAGATCTTTGAGTTGATCGCTCGAAAGGGTGATTCATGCAGAAAAAAGGACATCATAATAGAATCCCGTGTCTGTCCGCGGACCTGTGCCCAGCTGTACCTGAGGATCAATAAACCTTTGGAGAGCCTGCGCTAAGAGATGGGCAAGAGAGTGACGTTTTGTCACTAAATCAAACACATTTTCCATGACAAAGTTGCAAAAAGTAAAGCGGAAATTTATCGTGTTGTATGCTTACACATTTATATATGAATTGCAAAGCCAGTTTTGCTGATTTAAAGTGATGATAAAATTTTATGCAAAATGTCATCTCTTGTAGTTTTTTCTTGTAGTATGTATATATATCAGACATTATTTTTATCTTTATGTGATAATCAATGGGTATCATACGTTCTAGAGTTTTCACTTTTGTCAAATGTCTAGTTCTCTACGTATTCACCATTCAACCACTACTTTCTCCCTACGCTCGTATTCTCCTCACGCTTGATAATACCACTAACCAAAGTCAGGTATATGCTGCAAGTGTATCTGATACTACCCCATGAGTATCCTCAACCCCTACAGCTTTGCGTGTTGGGAGACATAAGGCTATGCAAGAGAAAGTCAAGAAGGGGAGTATATGAGTTTCTACGCTTCTTTTGGATGCAGGTGGAGATGAAAGTTCGCTTGCAGAAACATGAACTGTGGCTACGGGGGATAGTGAGACAGGAGATGCTCTTGAGATAATTGATATAATAAGTGATGAAGTTGTAATTGATGAAATTATAGTTGATGAAGTTGTATTGCAAACATGAGATATTGTGGAACCGGTAGCTCCCATACACGTGAATAGCGAAGGAATGCTTATTGAGTCTTCAGTTACTTCAGTGACTATAGCGTGAGATAGTGCTGTGACTATGTGCTCTAGAATAGCTAGAGAAAACATATCTCGTCTCAAAAAGTTTGTTAAATTTCCTCTTGCACTCATGCAATGAAATGCAATTGACTTAGCAGAACAGGCTTCTGAGAGCGATGACTACTATTGATTTACTAATAGAGAAAAACTCTTAGATGAGTTGGATGCATCTCCATTTGATCTCATTGATCTTTTGGTATACCAGGATATAGATAAGGAGAATCAGTTGTCCGACACTGAAAAAGAGGATGAAAGACTAGCCAGAGGACACAGAGTAGCTATATTCCGTGGACAAAGTAATGTATGGTATGTGCTTGATCCATTACGTTGAACTAAAGCTATTGAGCCACAGTTGCTGTCTGCATATGTTTCTCTTCGCGAATTTTCCGGATGGACCTGGTTGATTAATAAGACCTTGCTCCCAGGTATGAATAGTGCTCTCATAATTGATGATGCTACTGATCTAAACGAACATATTGACGCTGGTGATATTGCTACAGAAGTAGATACTGAAGGAGAAGTAGTCTCCTTGTATATGCATCAAGAGGTTGTGTTTACTACTACTGAAGAGGGAGCTACAGTAACTATACCTGAATGAGCTAGTATTGAATCAGTGGATCAGTCTGTGATTGATACTGCTAATATTGACTTTTCTATAGACACTCCTCTTGCTGCATCTGTCTCGCCTTTACCTGCAGGGGAGGTTATTGAAACTTTGGATTTTGGTTTGCCAGAAACTAACCTGGTATTTTCTCAACCTATCAAAGTCGAAATTCCGACGCCAGAACTAAGTGAATGAGAAGCCGTTACTATTTTTGTGCAGCATGCTGATGATGTAAGCTATAATACACGTGGTATAACAATGAGTAGTGATGCGATTTGTAATGATTGAGTTTCATCTATAGAGTCAAATGAAGCAGTTGTCACGGAGGGCAAGATAGTATTCTACACTTGTGGCGCAAGTTCGTTCATAATTAATGCATGATGAACGAGTAATCTCAAACTATGGCTCAAAGCCAATTCGGGGACGACCTGTGTGGTGAGTTGATGTGCTGTCACCTGATGGGCAGATAGATCTACCTTGGCTAACAATGCTACGTGAGTAAGTTCTTACCCAAGATATATTGGACAGAAGTGGAACTATAACCCAGGTATTAATTTCACCTGATGATACTTTCACACCACAAATGATGGAGGAGTGCAAGATAACATGACATTAATCGCTGTGTACAGCACTACTCAATCTAGTTGAGACGCGACTTTTTGGAACTCTCCCGGTATTATTGGTGCAGAAACAAATGCGTGAACATTGGACTTTGCTCTAGGTACAAACACGGGGCATCTGAATTTCAAAGCAATTGCAGGAGATGGATTGGGAACTCAAGAAACTGCGGTGACGAATGATGCCTACCCACACATTGCAATTTGAACTCGTGCATGGTGAGGGAATAGTACTTTATATAGAGATGGTATCCAGGTTGCACAAAATGCTTCTGATAGCACTTGATTGAGTGCACCCACCAAATTTGGTATTGGTAACCATGATATTGTAACTGCCGGAGGACAGTTTGCTGGCCAAATTATGGAAGTCATGGTATATACGGGAGTCTTAAATTCTACTAATATCAACAAAATTTCTTCATATTTGGCTATTAAATATGGGGTGAGATTACAGCAAACGACACCTACAAATTACACTCTTTCCTGAGGGCAGGTGGCATGGTTAGCAAGCGAAAATGGCGGTTATACAGGAAATATTGCGGGTATCGCACGTGATGATGGGTATGCCCTGATGCAACTACAGTCACAATCTGCAACTAATAATGCCGATTTGATAGTGGGAACTTCAGTTATATCCACAGATAGTCAGTCATTTATGTGGTCTCATAATTGAGGAGTAACGTGAAGTCGGTCCACAACAGAGGCGCCTGGTGGATATCAACGTATAGCAAGAGAGTGGAGAATTTCAGAGAAAAATGGAGATTTGGGTACGCTCAACTTTTTCATGCCTATGGCAGGTATGGCTACTACGTGATGAAGCACTATATATATGGTACAGATATGATCCTCATCAAGTGGAGATTTCACAAGTGGAACGGTAGCGGTATACACAGGTGTAAACAGTGGAGCAAATTTGCTTTTTTCTGGTAACCTCACTGATGGAGATTTCATTACTTTTGCTAAGGCATTTGTATATACGTGATGAACGCAATTATATTGGTATCGTGCTGATACAGGAATAACTTTGAGTGGTAGTTCAGTCTCAGGCTGGAGTGATCAATCTTCAAATGCATATCATATTTGACAGACAGGAAGTACCAATCGTCCGTGATATTTGGCTGCGAACAAGAACTTTTGGCCCTGAGTAACCTTCAATGGATCTGCATGAGCAAACTATCAGGTATTGTACCGTGGCACATGAGTACCTTCTATTTCTACTAATCCGAATCTCACCTTGCTTTTCGTGGGTACAGCGAGTTGAACAACAAATGATACCGTGATTTGATTTCGTATTACCAGAGGTTGAAATTTTACGACAGGTAGACGCCCACAATTCATTATGACACAAACGGATTTTCAATTTATAAGAGAAAATTCGACCGTCTTATTTACTGGTACATTGACTTCCAATTTTGGTATTATGCATAGTTCACGTGCAGCATGAGGTGCTTTTTCGTGATATTACAATGGTGTATTCTTGAAAACATGAGCTAATGCTACCTCATTTGTCACAAATGCTGCAGATGCGATTGTAATATGAGGACGTTGATATGGATGAACTGATACGCATTATTTTTCTGGTATCATGAATGAGGTAATACTCTATTCGTGAGTAATAAGTGCAACTGATAAGTCTATTATGGAATCATACTTGGCACTCAAATATGGTATTACGCTTCCTGCACAAAATTATTATCTTTCAAACTACACTACACTTTGGAATTATGCAAGCAATTCAGCATATCACAATAGGGTCTTTGGAGTCGTAAGAGACAATACTTTGACTCAGGATCAAAGAGTAGCAACTTCAACCGCAACGTGAAGTGTTTTGAGTTTTGCCTATTGATCTACCTTTACTGGCACACAAACGTGAGCAACTCAGCTCACCAATAATACAGCAATCTTGTTTGGAGATAATTGATCAAGTACCTGAAGTACTTTGTTAACGGGTATTGTCTATAGATTAAATAGGGCATGGAAAGTATCAGAGATTGGTACCGTAAATACATGAGTAATGAGGATTGATACAAATATCTTCTCAGGCACAAACCCACGTATGTTGGTCTCTACTGACACTACTTTTGATGGATCGGATACTTTTGTATCAGTGCAGACGAGCGGAGGTTGATATAACTATTTTGCGAGAGACTTTTCTCATAATACGTATTTCACATTCACTTTTGATTCTGGAGGAGCAAACGTGGCTCCTGTAGGTGTTAATGATTCCGCAACCCTAAGTGAAGATACTACCTGATTGATCATGGTACTTGCAAATGATACTGATGCCAATGGTGATATCCTCAGTATTACTGGACTCACCGCAGTGACCTGATGACAAGTAAGTATTTCAGGCACTGGAGTTATCTTTTCTGGATCTAGTAACTTCTGTGGAACAGGAACATTTACGTACCAAGCACGGGATGGAACCCTTGCAAGCAATACCGCAACGGGTACGGTGACCGTAACTTGCGTGAATGACGCACCTATAGCTGTCGTTGATGCAACAGGTAGTACCAACGAAGATACGACAGGAGCAGTTAGTGTTCTTTCAAATGATACCGATCTAGATGGGGACATATTAAGTCTCACGTGAGTGACAAGTGTGAGCTGATGAACAGCGACGATAAGTTGAACACAAGTCAGGTTCGTACCAACAGCAAATATCTGTGGAATTGGTTCCTATACCTACAGAGCACGAGATGGAACTGTGGCAAGTAACATCATTACTGGCACCATAACTATCACCTGTGTAAGTGATAGCCCCGTAGCAGTGAACGATAATGAGAGTACAAGTGAAGACACAACAGGGGCATTCAACGTGTTGACGAATGATACAGACGCAGATGGTGACATACTTAGCCTCACAGGAGTGACGTCAGTCACGGGATGAACGGCGACGATAAGCGGAACACAAGTGAGGTTCGTACCGACAGCAAACTTCTGTGGAACGGGAACATTTACGTATCAAGCAAGAGATGGAACTAGTGCCAGTAATATCGCAACAGGGACCGTGACTATCAGCTGTGTGAATGATAGCCCAGTAGCAGTGAACGATAATGAGAGTACAAGTGAAGACACAACAGGGGCATTCAACGTGTTGACGAATGATACAGACGCAGATGGTGACATACTTAGCCTCACAGGAGTGACGTCAGTCACGGGATGAACGGCGACGATAAGCGGAACACAAGTGAGGTTCGTACCGACAGCAAACTTCTGTGGAACGGGAACATTTACGTATCAAGCAAGAGATGG
>CAZWFZ010000025.1:0-13611 GCA_964633455.1 uncultured Candidatus Peribacteria bacterium
CTTGCATGACGATCCAAGTGTGCTCACAAAGGAACTTTGGCATCATTGAGATGTATCGCATATAAACGATCAAGTCATATACTCTCACTGAACTGCGCAACACAATCATCCCGCTTTGCCAAATCAATACCACCTCATCGACAATGTGCGGTATCAATGCAAAATTTCACCGGCAAATCGTGCAGGTAGTCTTTGGTGAACATACGTAACTCTTCGAAGTTTGAACCTATTTCACTCCCCTGACCTGCGGTGTTTTCAAAGAGAAACGTGACATCCCCTCGTCATTTTTTATGTGCTACATCAAGTATATACCCAACGTTTTTGATCATCAATTGCATTGCTTCTTGTTTGGAAGCTCTTCATTTTTCTTTGCCTATATGCACATTGACGGCTTCATAGCCAAGAGCATGCGCTACTTCAAAATCATGCAAGACAGAAGACATCTCAGCCTTTGCTTCGTCGTGTGGTTTGGCGAGATTGACTAAGTAATTACTATGGATAATACCTCCTACCTGTTTGTATTTTTCTCTTGCAACGCGCCCAAGTTGATACTGCTCTTCTTGGTAGGTAGGATATGCTCGCCCTCTCGGTGATTTTGCAAAAATTTGCAAGGTGGTACCTCCTATCTCAGCAGATCTTTGGAAAGCAAGTTCAATTCCACCCGCTATACTCGTATGCGTTCCAATACGAACCATTACAATAGGCAACATTAAAAAGTGAGAAATTCTTCGCTACAATGTTACTCCACTTGAGAAGCAGTTTTGACCAAGACATATCTTGGGACCAACATACCATTTATCTCAACTCCCTTCTCCCATTCCTTACGTGGTCTTACCCAAAACATATCCGCAGGAAACTTACCATCAATCTCCAATGGCTTGTATATAATAACTTCCTCTAGATTCTTCTCCATCCTGCCGTGACCAATCACTTTGTAGAGTCCACCTTTGTAGTGCTCATAAATTCATCCAATAATAGTCATCTGCAATGAGAAAGTTAAATAAGCTCTATTTCGAAAAATCTACCACAGGAGCTTGTTCTGCTCATTCTTGTGCTTCGAAAAGTTCCTTTTGTCCAAAGGCAAAGAATCCAGCAATGATATTGGTAGGAAATGAGCGAACCGTGACATTATATCCTTTGACTACTTCATTGTATCTCATTCTTTCGGTACTAATGCGGTTCTCTGTACCTTCGAGCTGCGCTTGTAACTCCAAGAAATTCTTATCAGATTTGAGCTCAGGATAGTTCTCAACCGTCACAAGCAACCTTGATAACGCGCTCGAAAGCTCACCTTGTGCAGCTTGAAAACGTTCAAACGATGCTGGATCGTCAAAATCAACTTTGGTCTGGCTTGCCTTAGCTCTTGCCTCGGTGACACCGAGGAAAACAGTTTGTTCTTGTTCAGCAAATCCTTTGACGGTATTCACTAAGTTGGGGATCAAATCAACTCTTCTTTGATATTGATTTTCAACTTGTGACCACGCAGTTTTCACTTCTTCGTCCAAACGTACGAGATTATTGTACTTGCCCATAAACCATAATGCGACTACTACTACAATCACTACACCTATAATCCGCTTTTTCATGTGAGAAATAAGAGAATATAAAACACGGTATTTATCTACTTGAGTGTATCTATTTTGTCCAACAATGCTAGAAGATTGTCATAGATGCTTGGAAGCTGACGTTTACTCACTTGCTTACGCAAGAGGGTAATAAGTCACTGAGTATCAATATCCCACTCACCATCAATCAAATCAGTCAGAGCAAGGAGATCCATAGGTTCAATAGCCATATTCTTCACATATCGCCGTCCACACAAGAGACGATCCAAACATAAAATTAGTTGTTGAGCAAACAAAGGAGTGGTAGCACGATCTAACACAATCATCTCTCTCAGATCAATCAACGTACTACGTAACAATAACTCCATATGATTAATTACTTGTTCACGCTGATAGACGAGGTTTGCAAATACTTCATCGCCAAATTGTAAGTCACTACGAGCATGCATATGTACATAGGTCAATGCAAACGCATCTACTCCATGCTGAATATCATTTGGTGTCAGCACCACAATTCCTTGTAACACGTGTTGGTGAGCCAGCAAATGCGGTAAATTAGCTCAAGATTTCACGACCAGCAAAGGTACGGTTGTATGAGGCAACATGTATGTATACAGTGATTGTACCTGTTCCATCTTAGTAAACGGCAATAAGTCTTTATGCATCATTTTATGGTTAACAAAAAAATAAAGTTATCGTCCTCAGCTTGCGCCACCCCCTCCGAATGATCCTCCCCCAAAACCTCCGAAGCCTCCACTAAATGTACCTCCTCCTCACAGAGACGTACCCGTTCTTCATTTTGTATCTATGTAACCAGAATAGCAAAGGAATCAAACTATACACATACAAACAAAAAGTTGGACTCATCCATATCAAATCAACGTATGAACACTTAGCGCATATACACCACTCATACCAAAAAGCATTCATACATGCTTCCTTGTCTCACTACTCATATTCGCCAATTGTCTCTTTCAATCAGATAAGAGCATAGTCACCCCCTCTTTTGAAGGTCGCTCCTTGATTTGGCCTCTGAGTCGCAGGCTAAACATAAACATACACCAGACTCAAAAAATTAACCACAACGCATACGTTCAACTAATCTCCTGTATATCATCTGGTTTACCGTCAAGATGTTCCTCAAACTTGGTCAATAACGCCGAAACACCATCTGCATAACGTCACTCTTTGAATGCAGGAACGAGATAATTTTCTCCATAACGATAGGCATAGGCATCTGGTAAGTTTCATTCTAAGCCATATCCCACATCAATTCTCCACTTTCTCTCGTTGGGTGCTATCAGAACAAGTACTCAGGTATCACGTTCTTTGTTCCCAATTCATCGCTCTTGAGCAATTTGCGTACCAACCATATCTATCTCCTCACCATCGAGACTTGGTAGCGTCAAGACAGCTATCTCTGCATCAAATCAACTAGCAATGGCGGTTAATTTTGTAGTAATATCTACCTCCTGCTGAGGTGTAAAAATATCTGCAAGATCAGTGACCCAACCACTATTTGGAGGAACTACAAAAGCAACTGCTTGAGATAACAGAGACAAAGACAAGAGACTAGAAATGAAAAGACGTTTCATCATCATACATGGTTGCTATCAAAACAGAGAGTGCTGTTGTCCAACATGTGGATGAATTTTGAAGTCTCCACACAACTGATCCAATGAGGCAAATCATTGTCCTTCTACCAATATATTCTTCCAATGCGCACCATCAAGTGCATACAAAAATGCATCAACTCATTTATGTGCCAATGCAGGGATATCTATCAACCTTATCAACTCTCTGCTCGCAAAAGCTACTTCTTTACCATCACGTAATTTCTGTTGATAACGAGGGGCAATCGTTCCCAAGTTTGCATATATATTCTCTAGTGTTTGGTGTGTTGAGACAAGTTCTTTCGCTCATTTCTCACCAATACCTTGTATACCTGGTACATTGTCAGAAACATCACCAACTATCGCCAAGTAATCAACTATACGTTCAGGGATGAATCCAAACTCTTGTTTGAAGCTCTCATAGGTAGTTATCTTTTGCTTCATTGCATCGAAAGCAATCACATTATCACTCAACATTTGCTTGAGATCTTTGTCACTTGAAATAATCTTGAATAATAAGCTATGTTGATGATGTTTTGCATGTTGCACCAATGAAAAAATAATATCATCTGCCTCAAATCCAGGTATCTCCTCTGCAGGTATATGTAGCTGAGCAGTGAGTTCTTTGATCATATTCATCTGCCAGAAAAAATTATCGGGCATAGATATTCTTTGTGCTTTGTAGTCGGCAAATATTTCTGCTCTCACGGTCCTGACGGGACTGTCCCAGGCTATCATCAGATACTCTGGTTTGGCTTGCAACATTCTCAACAACATACGGAAAAAACCATACACTGCGTTGATGTTTTCTCACTCATCGTTGTGTAATTCAGGTAGCCCATAATATGCCCTAAAAATCATATTTGATCCATCAATGAGTCGAAACTCTCTCATGCCCTTGGTTACAATAAAACAATGATTATTATGTCTTTTTTGAGCTCTTTTGCAAGCGTTGCATCCTCATTCTATTTATGTATACAGAGTAAGCTATTTTCACTTCTTTTCTCATATATGCCACATTTCACCGATGCTAACTCAGTACATGATCTCTGATCATTGTTAGCACAAAACCATACGCATTTTCTCCTCAATGGTGATCTTGGTATGGGAAAAACAACTTTCGTCAAAGGCGTTGCCTCATTTTTGGATATTCCTCGTGAAGATATACAAAGTCCTACCTACACCTACCTCGCCATCTACGGTGAAAAATTACTGCATATTGATATGTGGAGAATTGCAACCGAGGCAGAATTTCTCTCGCTAGATCTCGTCTCATTGCTACAAAACTACCCATATGTGGCGATTGAACGACCCAAACGAACAGAACACTATGCAACTCCTACCTGGCTTAGCGTACATTTCTCACTAGCAGAAAAATGAAGAACCATTGAACGAGCTCCCTGGTGCAAAGAAAACGTAAACACTAGTACGGTGTAATTTTTCTCAAGAACAATAAGAGTCATTCCAGATCAATACCATACGTCTTCGCCATCTCTTCAGCATCTTGTTCTTGGAGATGAGAAATGAGAGTTCTAATATAGGATTTTTGTGCGGATTCAGATTTTCATTTGAGATTTACCAAGATCATATCATATATGGTGATATTGTTACCATTCATATACTTGTAATCGATAAGTTTATCTGAAAACGCATCGGTTACGATCATAGCAAAACGGTCTCTTGAAACATATTTTCACCAGCCCATTTCATCACGATAGTCTTCCTTGATACCTGCATTGTAGAGCAGTTGTTGCAACATATCTGGAGAAATAGGAGTGAACGCCTTGAGATAGGTGCTTCATAGTTTGTTTACACCTATACCATCGAGCAATCCATGCGTATATGCATAGATCACATAGGTAGTATATCGAGCATTTGCCTTCATATCTGCATAGGGTAAACGCCCTAGATGCGTCTCTGTCTCATCGAACATTACGCCTTCCTCGAGCGCATAAATTTTGCTCACTACTTTGATCGCTTCACCAATTCCTACCGCTGCATCTGCATGGAAGTCAGCTGAAGATCTTTTACCATAGCCATAGCCATTGATAATACAGGCAGATTTGAGTACGCTAATTGCTGATCGATAAGGACTCCAATATACATCTCTAAAGAAGATATTCTCATATACCAAATCATCATACACGCATGCGTCCTTGAGTTTTCTAATAGCTTTGATAATACCGCTTTCAAATTTATCTTCTGTGGTATCGTCATCATCCTCAGTCCAATCTTCCAAACGACACGTATCACTACATCCATCATCATCTTTGTAGTTACCATCATCGCATTCTTCACCGTGTCTAGACTGCAGGATACCATCTCCACATCGTCATTTGAGAGGACCTCACTTGGTACCCCCTCATCCACCACCTCCACCACTGGTTCAACCACTTCCCCCACCTCATCAGGTAGAATAGTTGGCAATACAGTTCATAGAGGATCATCCACTTGCTCATTGACACATCCAAGACCATGGCCCCGTACCGGTCACTGTAGCTGGCACCGCGACTCAAGTCAAACACAAGCCAGCAAGATTGACTCCTGCTGCTCATGTATAGGTTCCACCGCTAGCAGCTCAGCATATACCATTTATTCGATTGTATGCATTACAGGTTGCAGTTGTGCCTCCTGATTGAGATTGACACGTCCAGGTCCAAGGGCCGGATCATGTAACTGCAGAAGGAATTGCTAATCCAGTTGCACACAGTCCTCCAAGATTCACTCCTGTAGCATCAGAATATACTCATCCACTAGCACCACCACACATACCATTTCCATTGGAATACGCCATACACGATACTGCACTTCCTCCACTAAGCCCCGCACAACTCCAAGACCAAGGTCCTCCACCAGTAACTGCGAGAGGAGAAGCAACACCCGTTGCACATAAACCTGCAAGATTCACGCCCGTAGCACTATCAAAAGTTCAACTATCTGCTCATCCACAAACACCATTGAGCGGAGGATTTTCACAACAGGTCATAGATCAAGAAATATTCAGGGTAACACCTGTATACCCCTGTCCACACGGATAGGTAGTAGGCAAGCATTGTCCACCACCGCATGTTGGATTACTTGCACAAGGCAACCCATGATACACAGGACTTGTTGGATAATAACAACACATATATGCTACTGGAGCAGGATTGAGATACCCTGTTGCACTATACAAGACATTGGTAACCGTAATCGATCAAGTAGCAGTAGTTCATGAAACGACACATGATACAGACAAATTGAGTGAGGAAATATCCTGACACATATTTGCTAACTCTTGTTTGAATAAGGCGTATCATTCATCACAACTCGTGATTCCATTGCCGGTGGAACTATAAAATACGTCAAAATTATACACAGTAGCACCTGTGCACATACCTGTACCAAAGACACTATCACAAGCGTCTCCTTTTCCATCGCCGTCGCTATCTGTTTGTGTAGGGTTGTACACAATAGGGCAATTATCACATGCATCACCTATACCATCGTTATCTACGTCTGCTTGCGTTGGATTGACTATATTCACGCAGTTATCTACATTATTGCAAATTCCATCCCCATCCGTATCTCCTACAATTCAACAGCTCTGCGCATACACTACTGCCACATAATAATCACCCAGAAATTGGATAGCTATCATATAGAAGCTCAAACTTCATACGAGTGCTCAAATAAGCAAAGATATACGAAGTGAAAATTGCTGTCTCATACGATACTCAAGATACATAAAGTACGTTCACTATACCACTCTCCTCGCAATTGTCTAAACGAAATCCACAAAAAGAACATCATTCAAGTTGTCTTTATGTGTTTTTATAGATATATACTATTTACTTTAGAGAAAATAGTGCTTTGAATATTATTACAGAGAATTCTCTGGAGCTGGCACAGGTCATTTAACTCCTGCTCTTCATGAGGCAAGCTTCTTGAGGAAACTCATAATCCAAAAGGGATCTAATCACTCCTGCAATGCTGCTCCATGCTCTTTTTGACCAAGCTTCTCTATTTGTTGCACAATGATATCGTATTGCTCGGTATACTTCTTGCCTTTGAGTTGATTCAACAACTCTTTGTAGTAGCCTTGATTTGCATCTTGGAGGTAGAAATAATCTACAAACTTCGGCAAGAATTTCTTGGTTAATAAGTTTGCAACTGCAGCTCTTGTAGGATAGGTATTGGTTCACAATATCTCGTCAATAGCTTCTACAGGAACATCCTGTCCATCTTCTACCCAATCGAAGATTTGTTTAATCTCCTTGGTGGTGATTGATTTATTGGGAGAAAAGAAACTACTCAAAACAGCTCATTTCTCTAGTGGAGTCAACCGTCCTAGCTCATGTGCAGAAGCGATATACTGTGCTGCCCAATGTGTTTGTGCGACGTCTTTGAAATAAGTATCTCCAGGAAATGAGTCACTTTCAGGTGCAATCACGATATCCTTTTGGATAGCATAGGTCTTGTAGAGCATCTTAATAAACTCTGCTCTACTTACCCTCCCTTCAGGTGCATAGTTACTCAATGAACTTCCTCTTCCCTTGACGATACAGAAGTGTCTGAGTGCCAAGATCGCTGCTCTCTCACGTGATTTAGTTATATCTTTGAAATCAACACGCTCATATGCTTCATCAGTAAATTGACAGTAGGATTGCTTTTGCGCAAGCGTATCCTGGAGTTTAGTATAATAATCATTGTACGCCACGCTACAATCAGTCTCATAGACAAGCTTGGTTTCAGCAGTAGCTTTGGGTTTGAGATACCATCACATTGGTTTCTTGTTTTGATAACACATAGGCTCATCGATAGTAGGATCATAACACAAGGTTGCTTGCTCCGTCACTCAGATAAGTTTGCTTGGGAGAGAGAACACAAGTGGTTCTAGTCCGCTACAGCATTGACCATTGAGGTTTGCCTTACCGAAGGATTCTCCATGAGTAGAACAGTCCATACTGCCACAAACACTTGGTGAATCTACGGTACATTGTCGACCCTTTTCTACTTTACATCCTACCGAACATCCATCAGTACCCTTGGTATTCCCATCATCACATTCTTCGCCTTGTCATACATCTCTAATGCCGTCCCCACAATCATCTGGACTACCATGTTGTCCTGAATTATTTTGGCAAGCAGCAAACCCCTTGCAATCTGTATCCTGACAATCTCTTTTACCATCACAGTCATTGTCCGCTTTATCGTTACAATAGTCCACTTCTTTTCAAGTCGGGAGACAAGCTGTTCATGTTCATCCCAAGGTAAGTGGGAAGGTCTTTTTCAAACCAACAACTGATTTACCAGGTTCAAGCTCAAATGCACATGTAGGGACTCCAGCATACTTAGATTTATCCACCGTTGAACTCATAGCATAACAGCCTACCAGTGCACCATTGACGTAGGTGCCTGGTGTAGCATTTGCATCTACTAGAGTGTAATACGTAATCGTCGCTTTATACCATTTGAATTGCGGATCTTCTTTGTATGGTTTGGTAGTTGCATCAATTTTGAGCATAAAATTAACGTATTGTTTGCCCGTGTCATATTGTACTCCCTCATACTTACCTGCGAATTGGACTTTTTCTTCTCATTTGATAAATTGCAATCACTTGGGCATTGCATCCATCACGAGCAGACTACCTACAGGATAATGTGGTGCAGGAGATCTGAAAGTAACTTCTAGTTGCCATTTCACTTTCTGGTTGGGGGTGATAGTAGACGTATGCGCCTGCTTAGTAACATCAATTAATGGATACGTGTAGAGCATTCATGTATTTGATCCACCATTTGTGCCTCCTGCGGTAGTACCTCCAGCTGAGGTAGTTCATCATGCAGTTGCATTTCATCAAACAGTTCATCATGCAGTTGCTCCACCACCAATAGTTGTTCCACCTGTTCCTCAACTTACTCCACAAGGTACAGGAGGAGTATTTGGTTGAGAGGGATTCACACTAATCTTTTCACAGACTCCCCCGACTGATGCGCAATCAGTATTGGAAAGACACTTTTGTAGTCCGTTCGAACACATACCAAAACAAGGCGTTCCTCCACAAGCAACACTATTTTGTTCGGGAGTAGTACAAGTAGTACCAAATGTTTGTCCATTTGCACACCAATATGCACAAGTGTTTGCACCTCCTCATGCTGTCGTAGATCAAGCTGTTGTACCGCCTCCGGTAGGATTTATAGGTCCATTGGTATTCCCTCCAGCAGTTGCGCCTCCGCCTGTTGGTGTAGGAACAGGAGTAGTAGGTCAACCAGTTGTTCATCAAGCAGTTGTTCCTCCACCTCATGCTTGTGTGCATGATTGCAATTGCACTAAGTTGCTTGCCAAAGAAATAGTATCACAGAATTCTCACTTGGGACACTGAGCAGTATCGGTACATTTCATCACCGTCTGAGAACATAATCCCATGCAAGCATTACCATTACATTCTGTGCTCGTATTTGCCAAGGTAGTACAGGGCACTAACTGACCGATAACCGATGCAGAATCAGCACATACATAACTACACTGTGCAACAGGTCAACTAAGTACGACCTCATCAATAAGACTCACAAACTCTGTAGTGACGGAATTAACGGAATTGCTGCCGTATATTGCACAAATTCACTTACCATAATCACCTCCTCCATTTCATCAATTATTACCAGGACAGCCACCTCCTGGGCAACCTCCTCCATTGGTATTACCATTTCCGTTTGTGTTACCGTTTCCGTTTGTGTTACCGTTTCCGTTTGTGTTGCCATTGCCATTGGTATTGCCTCATCACCATGTACCACCTCATCATTTCCCTGTTGCAACACAATCTAAACTTGTGCCTTGATCGATAGCTCTACACACATTGATACGCAAATAGGGAGGTTTGTTGACGACCTTGTCAGCACTATTGACGATGGTTTGGAATGGATCCGCATCACCATTTGACATAAGTAACGCAACTAGTGCAGCAGCATTGGGTGCAGCCATAGAAGTACCTTGGAGTGGACCATATGAATTATTGGGCGTACCTGCGACGATATTTGTGCCAGGTGCGCATACACTTACCCAATCACCGTAGGTAGAGAACGAAGCCATACCATCACTCGAAGTAGATGCACAGACAGACAGTACTCATTTATACGCAGCAGGATAGTTTTTAGCAGTAAAAGGACTATTCCCGGCAGCAGCAACAAATTTAACTTGTGGGTTACTAGAAATCAGGCTTTGCCATGTTTGACTATACCCACCTCCCCCGAAGGACATGCTTATGACGTTCGCGCCATTTTTGACCGCATATTGCACTCACTGGTATGCAGCGGGGAGTGATTTACAACTTGAAGAGGTAGTTACTACCATCAAACCAACATTGTTGGAAATAGAAGCAATACCGATACTATTATTGGTACCTCATGCTGCAGTCGTTGCCGTATGGGTACCATGGAGACAGTTATTGTCTGCATTGTTTGAGCCATTCATTGCATTGTACTGTTTGACCAGATTAGCTTGGATCTCTGGATGATCCACGTCAAATCCATCATCTACCACTGCCAAGATAGTGGTTTTTTTGCCTACTGCTCCTGCAGCCCATGCTTTGGGAGCTTCTGTATTTGCAATATACCATTGCTGATTGATCATAGGGTCATTGGTTTGCAAGACCCTATAGAGTGGTTGTTTCTCGACATAGGAGTCCTCACTATCTCCCTTGAGAGCGTTGAGATAATCCGTCACCGACGCAACACTATAACGCTCATCTGCAGTATCAAAGGTGATAGCATAGGTATTATGCAGTGGATCTGGTGCGCCATCATCACTTTGTGTTTGTGTTGTATCAAACAAGGGAGTAATAGTACTAAGTGGTGTATCCTCTAGCAAGGTACTCACTGCATCATGTACTTGGCGATACGAAAACTGTCTCGCATCTACCTCCATGGTCTGGAGAGCTGTAGTGAGTTGTTGGGTATAAGTCTCTGCTTTGGTATCCGTAATATCAAATGCAGGTAAGTAGGCTTGTGCATCAGGAGCTTGTTGATAAGCAACTTTGACGAAGTATGCTCCAGGGATAAACTCTGGCTCAAGAGGACTAATTTTACCACGCAGTGCTTCCGCTACCAAATTCTCTATCTCTGTATTTGAGATAGATACGGTTTGGAAAATAGGTAGCGTTTTCCAAGGACCGTATGCATACAGTCCCTCCAAGAATGCTGCTCAAACTTCAGGATTAGCTTGTTTCCCTGTCGCTGAAGGCAATCATGAAGATTTATGGGTACCACATCATGCATTTGCATCTTGCAACCATTTTACACATTCTTGAGGCTGAGTCACCTTAGATCATCGAGCACATGGGTTTGTAAAATCTTGTATACCTTTACTATCTTCACAATAGTAATGACATGTACCTCCCGCATTATAACTTGCATTTGCATCAGAATATCCACAATTATCGCTTGTACATTCACTTTCCCCATATGGAGATCATGGGCGGTTAACGTACTTACCCATATTATCACCACATCGTCATTTTGCTTGTCCATAACTCTCAGGCGGTTTTACAACTACCGCATTATCTTTCTGAGCTGAACAGGTCACATCAGCTCGATTATTTTGTTCCGTGAGACATGATCGTGACCATTGTAGTGACTTGGGGTTTTCTTGTACAACAGAGGGATCTGCAATACCATATTCACATAGTCAAGCTGCATTGACGGCACCGGCAGACTTGAATTTACCACCATGCGCAGGTCAACACACCGCATCACAATCAGTATTTTTATTTACATCTTGGTCATCACAGTCATCTCATTGAGGGAATTGTACACAAGAGACCTCTTTTGTGGTTCGGTTACTGCCTTGTAAAACTTTGTAAAGATATATATTCTTCTTATTTGGGTCAAGTTGGATATGAGGTGAATCAGTAGCATCAGTAGAGTAAAACTCCTCAGAATATGAACCATCCTTATCTACATCACAATAGTATCATAGTGATCAGTTAGCGACACAATTGCAAGTAGCATCAAATGTACCTGCCACGCCTTTTGGAGAAGCACATGCACTACCTGGTATAGTTTGGCCTGAGTTAAAATCATTACAATCATCTCATGGAGTTTGTTCATCACACACTATGCCAGAATTGCAAGTCTTATCGTTACAATATATATATCATTGTCCATTGGGATCTTTTTGGATATGAGGGTACACCATTGGATCAATGGAGATAGGTGCTCTTGAAAGATAGGAATCTTTATCTGTATCGCAATAATATCAACTACTTGGCTGTTGGAGTAGGTATGCGTTACATGAAACAGTTGCACCTCACTGGCTTCACTGGCATTGTCGAGTTCGTGGGCCATTTCCAGACACAGTAGCTGGGACAGCTATTCACTTAGCACATAAACCTGCTGCATTGACTGCGCCTGCTTCTGAATATGAGCTGCCATGAGCGGATCAGCATACACCGTTGTTAGTAGTATTTCCATTAGTAGATCCTCACTGCGCATCGCAATACGAAGCAAATTTTTTCTCTACATCTGGTCGTCATAGTTGATCTACAACTATTTGTCCATTTCCATCTATCAGTGCGTAGTAAGGCAAGGTTGTTCAAGGTATATTGAGTGCACCCATGAGCTTATACAACCCATCGGTCACATAGGCAGACCATTTTTGTACAAATGGGGCCGCTGAAATTGAACCTAACCACGCAGGTAGATCATAATCTTTGGTTAGCGTAAGTAATTGGCAATTCCCCTCATTAGATCGCTTTTGAAAAAGGTCGTTGTGCTTCTCAGCTCAAACTATACATTGTCCACACTTGGAATCTGCTATATCTAGAAGTAGATATTGATTTTGATGCACTTCATCCAATGTTTTGGTGATGCCTCAATTGAAAGTAAGTTTGAGCTTCTTTGCAGTATCAGGGAGTGTATTTCCTCCACTATGAGGGGCATTTTGAGCGCAAATTGCACTAAATACACTTGGATCTAATATTCATGCATAGCTTCCATATACTTTACCTTGGCTATCAATGAGTGTATAGTACGGTACTCCACTATTCTTGGGTTTACCTAGTGTATCAGCCAACTGGTCTATTGAAACATTAACTGGCTTCATTGATTTGCTAGCCACGAATGGTGAAGCAACTATCTCTGGACTTGCCAACCATGGTCATAGTGATGCAGGCGCCAAGAAAGTAACAAACGAACAGTTCCCCTTCTCTGACCACTCTTGCAACAAAGCATTATGTTTTTGTGCAGAAGTTGTACAACCAGCACATGAGGTATTTGAAAAATCAACTAATAAATACTCATTCTCAAACAAAGAGCTCAAAGCAACAGTCGATCATTGTGCACCCTGTACTTGAATAGAGGAGAGATCTTTTGTACCACTTCAACTTCAAGGATTCGCCTTACCACATATTGCCTCAAATGCTGGCATAGTAGATGAGTATCCTTGTTGCTCTTGTACT
>CAZWFZ010000026.1:0-13391 GCA_964633455.1 uncultured Candidatus Peribacteria bacterium
ATGGTGTCTTGCAGAAATATCCCGGCATGGCAAAACGCATCGAAGCCAATATTTTTTATATGCACTTCGACTTGGTCGATACGTGGGAGATCACACCAGAGCTCATCACCGAAGTCAAAAATAAGTATCTGGCATTGCATCAGGTGATCGATCAGGCAAGATTCAACTATCAGATGGGAGATCAAGCACCGTTCGCTCCCATCAAAAGTCCACTTTGTACCCGATGTAAGTTTCGTCATATCTGTCCGTTGTGGAAACATTTGTATAGTGAGGAAGTAGTGGAGGAGGATGTGCCCTTGAGTACGCTCCAAGCACTGGTGGATACCTATGCGTCCAACCAAGCACAGATCCGTGAACTCGAAAAAGAAAACGATGCGCTCAAGGCGAGTTTCTTGACCTACGCACGTCGTCATGATATTCGCGTCATGAGTGGAGAGCAGTTCGAATTGACCTTTTCTGTGATACCCGCATACAAGATTACCAATGATGGCATCTTGCAGATGGTCTTGGAGAAGCAGGGAGTGCTTGATGAGTATACGCAGATAGATAGGTTTGCTATAGCGCGCGCTTGCAAAGAAAATGTGTTGTCGATGACAGATCTTCACGAGTGTGTAGAGCAAGATATGCAACGAACTGTCAGAGCGCGCGCTAAAAAAGACACTTTACCCAAATAAACTCATGCGTTATTGGCGAACACAACATACAAGAGTTCTTTTGGGAGGAGTAATTATCACCCTTATTTTTTTGGTAAGTAGATCTTTTCCGTTTTGGCGAAGCGATATTCCACTAGGATATGATCCGGGACTATACAAGGCTATGTTTACTAGCTACTTGGCCATGGGTAATGAGTGGTCTCTGACGGAATTACCCATGCGAATCCAACGCATGTATGAGCCACGATTGTGACTTTGGGCTACCTTGTGGCTACCTATGATAGGTGGACGGTCAGATCATATATTGACGCGAGGACGAGTAATAATCAGTAGTGTGTCGGTAGGAGGTATGTATCTGTTGGGACGTAGGTGGGGAGTGTTGGCATGATTCCTCGCCGCTTTTTTGGTAGTTACCTCATTTGTACAATATGAACTATTTTGGCGAGCATATTGGAAACAGGTGCTTGGTATGTTTATTTTTTGTTTGGCTACGTGGTTGGTGCTTGAAAAGCAGTGGCAAGTATTGTGGCTTGTAGTACCGGCATTGTTGTTGACTCATAGATCGAGCGGTGTCATCTTTTTGTTGGCAGTAGCAATATGGATAGGTGTACTGTATCGACAGAAGCAAACGCATACAGCGCGTGTATTGGGTGGGGTAGTGTGTTTGGGTGTTCTCCTAGCTATGCCATGATGAGTTGCATTGTGGCAGCCCCTAGTTGTTCGCGTATGGACGTATTTTGTAGATGCCATGGGTACTCTTTCTTTGCAGGATGATCCCTTGAGATGAGGGGTATTTTTTACTCTTCGTGAATATGTACAAGTAGCATGGCATGTGATCATTGTTTGAATACGATGATATCGACTGTTACTCCGCCAACGCAAAGATATGTTTTTGGTGGTGATTACGAGTATTGTTTTTGTGTGGGTAGGAGCACAGTTACTGTTTTTCCAGAGGATGATAGGCATGATGTCGCTACTGCTTTTGCTGTGAGCAGTATACGTACTTGCACAGCGGTGGGTAGAGCCTAGCAAACGAGGTAAATGGGCAGTTACGATATTTTGCATACTCCACGTCAGTGTGTTTAGTTATCGAATACCTCGTGTATATTTTCCTATCATCACTACCGATGAGTTTGCCTTTATTCGTGCACAGGAGCATGTGCTAGAACCCAATGCAGTAGTTATCGTATCAGGTATTTGGTATAGCCCTTGGATCAAATGACGAATGGACCGCGAGGTAATAGCCCCCGGATTATTTGATCAGCAACAACGAGGCACACTAGATGAGGGACGAACAACGCAGTGGCTAGCAGTATCTGCTGCAACAAAATGCACCAACGTATTGCAAACATTTCCTTGGATAGCAGACAGACCTGTGTATGTGCGACAAGGTAGTAAGCAACCACCTACGGATCTTGCGGGTGCATGTTTTGTCCCCCTCAAGCAAACTGCACAGTGGAGCCGGTGGAAATTTGCTCCCCAATAAGTGAGGTTGTATCTGTTGAGGAAATGCCTATAGAATTACTAACTTATGTACACTACTGAAATTTGCTAACGGTACGTGTGTTGCTATTTATATTTTCACTGCACTGATCATGCCAAAGACGAAACAACTAGGAGTGAGTATCATGATACTAGTGGTCGTGAGTTTATTGTTTTGGTGAGCATGGCAAGACACCATGAGTGTCCGATTGCGTGCGATATTGTGAGCAATAGTAGTTGGGTATTTGCCTGGCTATCGAGTGACACAAATAGCATTTGCACATAATCATCTTTCCGCTAGTGAAATCTTTGTGTGGAGTATAGGACTTTCGTTATGTGTATTGCCATTGGTGGTACTGTGGGTAAATTTGCTAGGAGTGCCCTTACAATGGCGGAGTATCATTGGCTGTGCGACAGGAATTATGTTGATTAGTTATCTAGTACTCCGACGTCGCACGTTGCATCACCCGCATCATCTCTAGTTCTAGTTTATTAGTCACATGAAATTACTTATCCAAATTCCTTGCAAAAATGAGGAAGGCACCTTGCCTATTGTTTTGGCTGAACTTCCCACATCTGTGCCTGGCATTACCCACATAGAGACACTGGTTATAGATGATGGAAGCACGGACGCTACGGTACAGGTTGCCAAAAATTTATGAGTGACGCATGTGCTTACCTTTGCTGCCAATAGAGGTCTATGAGACGCTTTTCGTGCTGGTATGGTATTTGCACTCCAGCAGTGAGCAGATATTTTGGTGAATACTGATGCAGACAATCAATATCCTGGTTCATATATCGCAGATCTGGTAGCGCCTTTGGTAGCAGGGCAAGCGGATATTGCCATAGGAGATAGAAGACCTGGGCAAGTTGCTCATTTTCGTTGGTACAAAAAAATTCTCCAGCGTTTTGGTAATAGGGTGATGCAATTTTTCACGTGAGTCTATATGCCTGATGCAGTGAGTTGATTTCGTGCGTACAACAAAGAAGCGCTTGAAATGCTCAATGTGACAGTGAGATTCAGCTACGTGATAGACACTATTTTGCAAGCGTATCAAAAGGGCTTAGCGATCACTCGAGTCCCCATCACAACCAACCCACCTACACGTCCTTCTAGGTTATTCAAAAACATTTGGGTGCATATACAAAAATCAGCAGTGAGTATTTTGAGAGTATATACGATGTATGCTCCATTTAGAATTTTTTTGTTGGCAAGTATTCCGTTTTTGTTGATTGGACTGGGTGGTGTCCTGAGATTTCTTCGACGATATCGGGTAATAGGAGAGGGCAGTGGAAAAGTACAGTCTTTGATTATAGCAAGTGTTTTGATTATGATTGGTATGAACTTCATTTCTCTAGGAATCATCGGAGATGTAATCGCTAGAAATAGAATGCTTATCGAAGAGCAATTGAGATTGACCAAGAAATTTTTGATTCCTCAAAACAAAGAGCATGCATAAAACATTCACACAATGAGCGTCCCACGAGGTTGATTGGGTAGCGCTACAACATGCAGCGAAGCAAGGGAAGGTGTCTTGGGTGACTATGGCTACTGCAGTAGCCATGCATTTGGTATTGCCTCGAGCACTATTGTTGTATGCGGTCCGGTTGTTGCTCGGATCTACGCAGATGGTAGATGCTGTGTGGTGGCAGTCGATCTCTCCGACATTTTTTGGGAGTGTTGTATTGGTGACAATAGGCGTTGTTATTTTTGGTGAGACAGCACAGCTCCGCGCATTCTTGATTCCGCAACAACAGCATCAACGTGGGGATGATTTCCTCTGGGTAATCATCTTCCTTGTAGGTATATATGCACTGGCCCCACTTGCCTATGCTACTGGTTTGGGCTGGAGTGGTGTCGTGGTGACGAGTATTGCAACCCTTGGATTGCTGCGAGTTTGTAGATCATTTCATTCATAATATATTCGGATGCATGTGGTACTTATACAAAATACGGAAATAGGAGGGCATCTCGCTTTGTCTACATTTTTGACATGATTACTTGCGCAGTATCCTCAAACTCATCAAGACAGATATGCGGTAATATGTGGACAAGTACTCCCTTCTCCACGTACAACCAAGATTGCTCAAATGATGCAGATATATGCAATGCATACGACCTACAATGTCATTTTGGATAATCTTCGTTTTGCGCGAAGGGCATTTGTCACACTTCGTCGTATTGGACATACACAACCCATAGATGTGGTACATTGTTTGTACCCACATTCTTCGCTGTTGGCGGCGGTAATGTACAAGTGGTTGGTCAGTAGGCGCGTCAAGATTATATATGATGTCAGAAGTCCATGGATACGCATGAGTCTAGCAAACCACCATGTGCGTCAATGGAAGCGTATGTTTGTAGGAATAATGCATGGAGTAGAATACCTACTCGTACGTATGATAGACCAGATAGTATATATTACTCAGTGACTTGCTGATCGATATCAGCAAACATATCATCTCCCGGTGACTATACCTGTGTCGTGTATTCCTACGGGAGTTGATGTAGCTTTTTGGCAACAAGCAAGAGATGACGCTACGGTCTCTCATATCAAGGAAGAATTGGCTATTCCTCCTGATCGATTGGTGATCGGCTATATAGGTACGATTTCTCGTATGAGGAAGATGGAAGATTTTTTTGTGCAGCAGCAACAGACACTCATATGAAGTAAAGTAGTGTTTGTACTTATTGGTGATGGAGACGGTGTGCAGGAATTGGAACAGGTAGTAGCAACACATCATCTTCAGAAACATGTCCGTTTACTCGGCAAACAACCACAGCATACATTGATGCCATATATGCATGTTTTCGATCGAGGACGATGTCATTTGCCTGACATTTTTGTATTTAGACAGAGTTTTCCGTTGAAGATATTGGAGTACTTGGCAGCAGGAGTGCCCATACTTTGTTCAAAGATTGTTGCACATATTACTCTTGCACAGGAGTTTCCAAGTCATATACAGATATACGACCACCACATACCGTTTGCGACTCTGCAACGCATTCCTCATCGTCAGCCAGCAAACATCATGCAGTATGATTGGTCGGTGTTGGTAGCGCGTTACCATCGTATATATGCAGATCTTATCTCATCATAGATAGTATTTTTATTTGCCTTGCGTGTACATGCTAAGACGTATGACTTGGACAGGAATTATAGCGATGCTCAGTCTCTTCTTTTGGTTGGGGCAATGGGCAAATATCCAGAGAATTGGTGCATATTTCCCCGCATACGATCCATTTTATCACTATGCAGTGGCTGCGCAATATACAGAAACACATACGGTGAGTCGTATGGTGCGCGATGCGCTGGTACCAAGTGAAATTATGTACACGTCACTGCATCATCTCCAAGGACCTATCGTCGTCTTGTTGACCGACTTACACTTGATCGATGTGTTTGCCCGAGGTGGGCCACTGTTGTTTTGGCTCATAGGGATGTTGTTTATCTTGCGTACGGGACAACACACCAAAAACCGACGGCGAGCATGTTTGATAGGTGCGGCAGTACGAACGTCTCCGTATTTGTTGACACGTTTTAGTATGTATTTGCCCGAAAACAGTGCACTGCTGTTGTTGGTATTGTTGTGGCAAGCTTTGTGGTATGACAACAAGTGGTTGACGCGAGGAGTACTCATCGTCTACGGATATATGCACTATAGATCATGGTATGTTCCCTTGGGTACCGTCATGTTGTATGTCACGTGAGTTGCAGCATTGTTACCAGGCCTATCTGTGCGTCATCGTCGAACCCAGCGGTTGCGTAGTGTCGCCATACTATTGCTCATAGTCGTGCTTTCGTATCCGATCAACCAAGAATTTTTTGCATCGGTCTGGTACATGATTTCCGGCTGGTTGGGATATGCTCAACCATGGGCAACTATAGCACCAGATAAGGCACTCTATGTGGTACCAAGTATCTCTGATTTTGTGCAACAGGTAGGCATCATGGTAGTATCTTTGCTGGTGGTTTCCACCAGTTTGACGGCACGTCAGTTGATACAAAAGTGAGTGCGTACTACGCAAGATGTCTTGGCATTGGTGACACTGTGCGTGCTTGTGCTTTTGTTGGTGTGCTATTTCTCTCCCTTTATTGCACAGCAAGTCCCTTGATATAGGTTTGCTTCATATATCATTATTTTTGCATGATTTTTGGCCATACTGCATGCACCGACATTTGCTGATACCCGTATGATGCGTATCGCGATAGGTGCACTATTGCTGGCTATAGCAACCAAATGGTTCGCTCCGTATGGATGGAGTGGACTCACCGAGGGTGATGTGCGTGCGATGCAGTTTGTACGTACATCGTACCCTCAAGCATGAGTGATTTCACTTGGTGCTCCACTGTATACATTACTTCCTCGCGCAGAACGAGATCCTGCAGTTTTGTCAGCTATATTGTATACGCCTGATGCAACTGAACTGACTAACTTATTTCATGCGAGATATGCGTGAGTGACCAAGGAACTCGTGATTGTGTTATCCACCAACCAAGTGAAATCACGAAGATTGCAACAATTGCCACTGTATACCATTTTGCAATCATATCCAAGAGTATATGTAGATCCTACGTATATGACGCAGGTGTTTTATGTGCCACTGTCAGCTACATGAAATCTCGAATAACTGTAGGTAAAAGGCGATGTTTACATCGATGTGTAGCGCACCCTAGTTTGTTCAATCGTATCTTGGCTGTGTGTACAGGCAGGGAAATGTCTGAAGTGCATCTGTTGCCAACAATCAATGGAGAGCAGTATGAGGAGTATCGTATTGCTCCATTCGTGGCAGCTTCCAAAAGAGCTGGTATTAGTGGTATAGCTAGATTACATAATTCCGCGATATTTTTGGAGGTCGTGGTGGAGAGTTGGTTGGAGCTGTGCGATGAGATCGTGCTCATTGATAATGCTTCCACGGATAGTACTCCTGAAATTTGTACTTCCTTGCAACAGCGTTATCCTGACAAAATTCGTTTTTTGACCTATCCATTTGCTGTAGCACACGTGGGATCTGCGGCACACCAACAAACACCTGCAGACTCGGTCCATAGTTTAGTATATTATTACAATCGAGCATTTGCGCAAGCACGTTTTCAAACGGTAGTCAAGATTGATGACGATAATCTTTTCGTAGCATCCTGGCATAATCCACAGGTGCTCAAGGCACAGATCTTGCAGATGCCCGCCAACACCTATATGACGTTTTCTGGATACAATGTGCAGCGACATCCAGTGGAGCACAAATATATGTTGTTGCCGGTAGCGATGAGATATTCAGGATTGGTGGGAGATATTGGTTGGTATGTGCAAACGGAGCATACCGTGTTTTACAAAGATGTTGCTTATGAAAAATTAGCACGTCGCCATTTGCGTTGGCAACGAGCGGGAATGTGCTACATACATCTCAAATATTGTAAACCGGAGTTTGCGACACACATATTTCCTGGGGCGTACACATATGATGCAGCTATAGCTACGCTGTTGGAGACATATGTGCCTGCACCTGCATAGGTTTGGTATACCACAAGCACAAATAACTACTTATACTATGATGACTCGTATGCACCAAGAGTTTGGTGAGAGGACGTCGCTGACTAAGTGCGTGTCGTCGACGGAGAGATCTAGGGAGGAGGGCGGTATACAATCAGCGTTTTTTTTGGCAAACGAGACCTGCGGATTCCCGTAGTTGATTGAGCTGTCCGAGTGTGTACTCTTTGACGTGGAATCTATTGTATATAATAGTGGAATTACAGATTCTTTGCACTCTATGCGGTAATCTGTCGTCATTTGGCGTGGTTAAAAAGAGATTGCCTCCAGGGATGAGGACGCGAGCGAGTTCATGTGCGTACGCCTGGACATCATCTATATGTTCGATGTTTTCTACAGAAATAACCGTACTAAAAGTATTATCTGGCAGATCGAGTGCTGTAGCTGACATGACCATGTAGGTGATATTGGGAAGTGCATTGTGTGCCTTCGCATACGAGATCACTTGAGCATCAATATCAATAGCGACAAATTGTTTGTCAGGATGTGCCGCGGCCATTTGCTTGGTGCCATATCCATAGCCACATCCTACATCAAGAATATGACTCCCTTGAATTGCTTGTGTAGCTAAGCGGTATCTGGTGATATGCAGATAGACATCAAGCTGATCAGTAAATTTGGTATAGTCTATCCTTTCGACGTGTTCCATGTGTGTCTAGTCAAATAAAATGCACAAAAGAGTGTGTACAGCAGATATGATCCAACGGTAGTTCGTGCTGCTGATCGGTATCCATAATGAGGAATGAGCAAAAGATTACAACCTACATTTATCACCGCAGTGCAAGCAAGTCACCAGACGTTGATATGATCTTTTTGTAGACTCATCAGACAGGTATATCATCGATTACTGAGTGGCTCGAGTCGGCAATAGATTCGCAGGATAATGAGTACTGCCAACGATGGCGTATATGCTCCCAATACCGATCGTCCAGACGCAATGAGCAAGTATGTCATGCACATGCAACACAAAATCACCGGCGTATTCCACCACAGAATACGCTTACATCCCTGAAGATATCGTGTCTTCGCAGTCGCTGGTGTGATGCCACGGGACGTGATGGGGAGGAGTGCATGGAAACACGCAGCACTGAGACTCGTGTAAATCAACGTAATTTTGTATGCGAAGGCATATTCTCCAAGAGCGGTATATTGTCCAAGTTGGCCAAGAATGACTTGATCAGCACTAATATACAAAGCAATCAGGATGCTGCTGATCCCTATCGGGAAAGCTTGTTTACCTCGTTTGAGGAGTGAAGTTATTTTATAAAATTGCCGAGGTGACGTGAGAAGCTGTCTAGTATATCGCCGTGATACACAGAGATGTATTCCACTTGCCAAGAGTAATCACCACAAAAAACCAAGAATACTCGGCGTTGCTCGTGCTACTATGGCACTACATATGATCATACATACGCCATTGATGATCTTGATGCGAGCTTCACGTTGCATGTGTTGATGAATGCGATGCAATGCTCTGATATATTCAGCATAACTATTGATGACAGACACACCAAAAAATATGCTCAAGTAGAGCACTACGTGCGGTGCTCCAAACATAAACGCATACAGCGCTAAGATCACGGTGGCACCACATGCAAGATATATTTTGAGCTGGCAGCTTTTTTGGATAGCAGCTGTTTGCATAGCGGGATGTTGGGTGCTTTGCCTAATTGTCAACTGAAGCAGACCAAAATCTACAAGCAAAATAAGGGTACCAATGAAACTCATCACAAAACTATAGAGACCAAACTCCTTTGGTCAGAGTACAAATGCGATATAGAGCAAGACGAGCAATGTCGCACCTTTGCCTATAATATCAGAAAACATCAGCCAAAACGTATTTTTCAAAAATGTCTGCTGAGGAGAATGATTATTGAGGAGTTGAGATATATATTTTTGCATGCAGGCATACTAGTAGAAACGCTTGTGATTGCAATCTATGATTTTTTACGTATATCCTTTTTGAGAAATCTCCTTGGTTTAATTTATGCAAGCGCTATGCACAAACATTTTGGACATACCCCATTGACGCGAGTAGGGGGACTAGTAGTAGTGGTCGCAGTACTCGTGGGCTGGTATCGTTTTTTTTCTGAAGATGCGCAGGTAGAGCAAGAGCTCCGACAGCGTTGAGATTATTTTTCGCTTGCGAATATAGAGGATAGGCAATCGATCGATCCATTTGTAAGACTCGTAGCGATGCTCAAATTGTGAGATATAGACCGTGCGTATGGAGATGCATATGAACTACCTATAGCCTCTGCGCCAGATTGGTGGCAGTTGGTGTACAAGGCACTGACGTTGAGATCCAAGTGAGACCGTGATAGTGCACAAGCGATCTTGCGTGGTGTACAGTCAGACGACCCGATATTGACGTCGTTATTTTTGGCATTGAGAGCGCAACTATATTGTGAACAGCAACGTTTTGAAGAATGTACTTTGTTGGCAAATGATAGTGTCAAACTAGATCCGCTTGCAGCATATGGTATCGGATTGCAAGCGTGGGCTGCTCGTGGTCAGTGAGCGTATGCGCAAGCACATGACTTACGAAAGAAAGCTGAGCAATTTGATATTGTAGCTACGAATTGGGTGCAATTTAACCGTGGACTGACAGCGTTTTATGTACGCGATTTGCAGGCTGCTTCTGGTGATTTATCTGTTCTAACTGTAGCTCAGACGGGAGAAAAAGATACGCAGATTACCTATGATGCAATGCTCTTTATGGGAAGAATAGCTTTACATCTTGAGCAATACGAACAAGCAAATACATGGTTTTTGGTAGCTAAGAACTACAAACTAAGCCAACAAAAATCAGTTCGAGTACCTGATCTTTGGACGGCGAGAGTACATATGACCCAAGGCGATTATACGTGAGCGAGTGCCATTTATGCATCACTTTATGCACAATTCCCTACGGTAGTAGAAATCATTACCGATGCTTTGGTCCCTGCGTATACACTGGGTGATCAAGCACAGGTAACCAAGCTCAAACAGCAACTGGATTTGGTGATTGGTACAGGGATCGAAAGTCATTTGCTCGCTGCACAAAAAATGCTCCGTCTAGGAGATATTGATACGGCAACTTCCTATATGACCAAAGCAGACTTTTTGTTGGAGTCGTATCCTACATGAGATATACGTGAGCAGTTGCATCAACGTATCCGTATGTCTTGGTATGATGTGTTTGCTACTTCTTTGGTCCAAAATTTACAGCAAAGTGGTAGTCTGGCATGGCCACTTGGTCGTTTGACTGCGCTTGCGCCGGATAGCCAAAAGACCTATTTCTTCGAGTGATTGGTGGCTTTGCTCTTCGATAAACCAGCTGACGCACAACTGTATTTTTCTAGAATTCCTGGACTTTCTACTGCCAAAGATCAAGCATATGTACACGTACGATATCTTTTGTTGACCAAACAGCCCAAAGCAGCCTTAGAATTACTTACCCAGGTGGTGGGTGCAACTGATACTGATCCCAAAACGCTATGGATGAAGCGAGCCTTGGCTACGTATATTTGAGATGAGACATTAGCAACTTCGTATGTAGATGCGCTACGTGCATGAGGTGTACAGCTACTCCCTGAGAGCACCAACAAACAACTATGGCAAACGGCTATGGTATCATTCCGTCCTTGGATAGATCGGTTGTTGACGTATGCTAACCACGAACATTTACGGCTACATGAACCTATTTTAACGCTGGATGAGCGTAATGATTTCTAAATTTTGGCGTCAATATGGGGTGACACTACTCACCTGGTGGGTAGGGCGACTTTGTTTGTATGCATTGGTGCATTGGCGATTTCCAAGTGTACTCTTGGTGCGAATGGTGCTTTGGGGTATAGCAGTATATTGGCGACGTGCTGACTTGCAGCACGGGCTCCCTTGGGGAAATGAGATAGTGTCAACGGAGTATGTGTGGGTGGCAATATGTGTGAGTGGAGGGTCCCTTATATGGACATTATTTTCCTATGAGCAGCGTGATGTGGCTTGTGTAGTGGCTATAGGATGCGCTCGAGCAATATGGACGGTGGGGTGGTTTCTCCAGCACCAGACATGGGAACACATAGAGAAGAGCACGTGATGGTGGCTACGGGTATTTTGGTTGCTGGGAGCGCTTATGTCTCTATTTTTGGGGTAAAAATACACTATCGGAGGAGAAAAAAAAGTCCTCCAAAATTTGCATTTTTTGACGGGGAGGTGTACACTTAGAGTACATTATTTTCCTTACCTAATCTCTATGAAAACTTTTATGTATGTAGTATGTTTTGGTATCAGTCTACTCATCACGCCGGCTGCATTTGCAACATATGGTGGTGGTGCATGATCATCAAGTAGGAGCTCGTTTTCTACTCAATCTGTCAGCAAGTCTACGTTGCTGGACAAGGATGTATGTCCCGATGGTGACGAATCACCTAGTTTCTACGATGGTGACTGTGGTGATGTAGAGGAGAAGAAGCAAGATGCAGAGGTGCTCAATCGTCCATTGACCAAGGATGAGATTGAGGCAATCACGGTCATCAAGAAGCAACAAAAGCAACTTTTGAGCACGACTCCCACGCCAAAAAATCCCAAAGCGATTATAGCTGCACGTTATCTCAAAGAGAAAATCGCTACAGATAGGGCATTGGATCGTTGGATCAGCAAAAACAAAGTAGCAATGCATCTTAGACTACTCACCATCTTCACCAAACTGCAGCATGCCAAAGAAAAAGTAGCTATCAAATCATTGACTGCTACTGCTACACCGAGAATTATGGCTATACTGCAATATATTCAAGATAGAGTCGTCTTGTTGATCGATTTGGACAAAGTGAGTAAATAAGTAGTTCGATTAAGAAAATTACATTATTATACATCTTTTTGTAAAAAAGCATATGTTTTTGCTTACCAAATGAAATGAATTAGGTTGTAGTTTGTATAAAATTGCCTATGGTAGTGGATACACAGATGCATATAGTCTGTGCCACCAGTACTCATAGGGTTCAGTGCAGGAGCATTTGATCAGTGAAACTTTGCCTTGCCAATTATGCTTCCCAAAACGGGAGCAAACTAAATAGTGCTTAATTGTATGTGTGGTGAAATCAATGTATTTTTGTTTTGTTTTGAAAAAATAATGATAGCCGGGTATCCTTGAGCAGAAAAATGTGAAACATGGACATGGAAACTACAAAAGTGAATACAGTATAGTAAGCAATGGTTACATGCTACATACCACAAGCTCAGCCAATGAGTTGATTTTTGAAGTTTCGTATATAGCACAAAAATTTTTTCTCGCGCAAACATCTCATCGACACTATCCATACTTATGATCCAGATAGAACACAATAGTCGTTATCTCTGGTCAGTGACCTTGAGTTGTGCATTGAGCGTTTTCCTCTTTATTGGACTACAAGGCGTCAGTGCTGCTTGAGAACAATCGTCTGTATCCGCGTGAGATATTGCTATCTTACAACAACACTTTAGCGACGAGGCAATTTTCGTCAATGGTGCATTGCTGTGGTCCAAACAAGCACGCACGAGCTCTGCGCACAAGCCATCGAGAGCGGTCGCTTGAGTAGTACAATCGAAACCTCTCTCAACTCCTGAAGAATTCACCATCTCTCCGACCGTCGAGTGAAAAGGCTTGCTTGCACAGTTACGTTCATTCAATGACAAGTGACACCGTGACAACAAAAGAAGAGAAATCGTCCTTCAATCGAGACGATGATT
>CAZWFZ010000027.1:0-13290 GCA_964633455.1 uncultured Candidatus Peribacteria bacterium
CATAGAGCGTCAGGTCGTTGTATCATCGACAATTTCTTTGAGGACTTTTTTTTGTGCGTGGGTGAGGGTGTAGGGCAGGGTCTCGATAAACTGCGTGATGACGGGCCAATCCGGTTTCTCTATGGTGTGTGTTTGTTGGTAGTCACGTTTGGCGAGTTGTGATGAAATTTGAATACGGAGCAGTCTTTCAAAAAACATACGCTCTTTGGCTTTGTCCAAGGTAGCTCGATCATCAGGACTATGGAGGCAACGGATCATCGTGCGCACATCAACGAGATCATATTTTTTGAGCAGACTAGCAGGCAAGGTCTCTTGGACGTTGTCGAGGAGAAGTGGCAAGATGGTAAGAATTTTCTTTGTGAATCGTGCAGCACTGATACCTTGGAGACTCGGATAGATCGGAAAAATTTTGCCGATTGATCGCTCGACGGTTGCTTCATCAGCTGCAGGAACTATCTCAGGATGCCAAAAGACCACTTTGCCTCCAGTGTATTGTGGCTTACCAATGATGTAATATCGCTTTTTGGTTTCGAGTTGTCTGAGCAGATAGGTGGTATTGATCCCAGAGATTTTGCACTGTCCGCCCGCTTCGTCTTGGAGATGGATTTCAGAAAGTTTTTTGCCCGTAGGCGTTCTGATCAATGATTTTTTGATGACTTGGACTTTGACGGTTTGGAGTGTTTCATCGAAGGTCAGTGTAGCAACGGTGCTGAGATGTCTTCTATCTTCGTAGGTCCTCGGGAAGTATCGCAAGAGATCATCTGCGGTCGTGATATGTTCGCTCGCCAAAATGTTGACGAACTTATCGGTTGTCTTGAGGAGTTGTTTGAGTGAAGGAGGTGTAGTTGTCATAAGTAAGTCTTGTATGTATCGTATACTTACTTATAGTGGTGCAAACTGAAAATGCAAATGAGGACGACGTTTTTGATTTGTTTTATGGCCCAGATATGATCTTACCCACTCAGCGACGACAGAAAAATACGTGGAAGATAGCTTTCATGAAACTTTGCAGGAATGTAATGTTTATCATACCGGTGATAGCTTTGTTCTTCACCGAAAACGGATTGACGTTGACACAGATTTCATTGTTGCAATCTTGTTTCTCCATAGCGTTACTGAGTCTCGAAATACCTACGGGATATATCAGTGATAGGTGGGGGAGGAAAACTTCATTGATTATCGGGCACATAGTTATTATACTTTGATATGTAGCTTATCGATGGGGGAATGATTTCGGAACGTTTTTGGTAGCAGAACTTATTTTGGCACTTGGTTGGGCGTGTGTGTCGGGGAGTGATAGTGCATTGCTGTACGATACCTTGGACCAAGCAGGCAAGGCAACTGCTGCCAAGAAACGAGAAGGAAGAATTTGATTCGCAGGTGATATTGCAGCGGTGATTGGAGGTGTGGCCTGATGATTTTTGGGTCAGCTCTATGGATTTGATGGGTTGCGATTGATGAGTGCTGGTATGGTAGCACTGACGCTTCCTGTAGCATTTTCACTGCAAGAAATTAGAGCACCTGAACATGTGCACCATACCTATCATATGATGGGTGACTTGAATGCAATGGTAACTCATCTCAAAACCAATACACGTATGTTGCGATTTATTCTTTTCACAGGAATTTTGTCGTACTGTTCGTACGCACTCGTGCGATCCCAACAACAATGGCTCGATACCTTGGGTGCCCCCATTGCTTGGTTTGGTGTACTACGGGCAGGCGCGAAGTTGTGCACTGCAGGATGAGGACTGTTTGCTCATACGTATGATGCTAAGGTTGGACATAGAGGATGATGGTTTGGTTTATTGGCAGCCATGATATTCGCTTATGGACTGTTGGCAGTGAGTTCATCTTGGATAGTAGCATTCGCATGACTGTGTCTAGCATTTGCTGCTCGTGGTATACAAGCACCACTTGGTACTTACTATCTCAATGAGCAAGCGACCAGCAAACTGAGAGCAACGATGCTATCGAGTATGAGTATGGTGCATCGTTTATTTTATGCCATACTCCTGCCTATTCAATGACGAATTGGAGATACGTATGGGTATCCAGTTATGTTTTTGACTGCAGGGATATTCTTTGTGGTAGTGTGAGGAATATCTTTGACACAAATGCTCAAGCATTAGATTTTTACTTAACTTTTTTTCATCATGGTACATCAAAAAGTTCCCCAAATTCTCTGAGTTGATCGAGGGACACAATACGTAGGTATGGCATATGCACATCCTGAGACCAAGATTGTTTTCCCTATTGGGTATTTGATGAATGACCCAGGGCTCTTTTTCTCTATTGGCGATGTTTTGGAAAGATACCATATAGGTACCGTCGTCATTGGTTATCCCAAGCAACACAAAGAATTTCAAACACAGATCGATGCATTCTTGGAAAATATCAAATTTATCAACGAAGATATTCGCGTGATCAAAGTTGACGAAGAATATTCCTCTGTAGAAGCTCAAGCGAAGACAGGAGAGTACAGCAAAACCTCTCATGAGGATACGCTCGCTGCGATGGTTATTTTGGAGAATTATTTACAATCCAAAGGTGTCTCCTCAAAATAGAGAGTTTGGAAGATATGCTAAAAGCATATCACGGATCCAGGCTCTTGGGAAACAGACCCCAAAAAAACTCCACCTTTGGCTTGACATTCAAAGGCTAATGATTATCAACTTGATGTTTTTCAACCTTTTACCCTTTCTTAATTCCTACCCATGGGTTTCAGTATCAAAATGGATGACAAAAAGATCAAAGTAAACCTTGAGGAGACGAATGTAAAAGACATTCTCCAATATTGTAAACCCAAGGAACAATTGGTTTTGTTTAGAAAGTTTGGTCTCACTTCAGGCAAAGAAACACCCCTCCAAAGAATTGGCGAGGAGTATGGTTTGACGAGAGAAAGAGTAAGACAGATCGAGACACAAGGGTTGATGAGATTCAGAAGACTTATCATTGGTAACGAAAAATATCTCAAAGTTATCGAGGAAGCTAAAAAGATTCTCGATGCTAACGGTGGTTTTCTCGTAGAGGATGATTTCTTGGCTAAATTGTTCAACAAAGGTATTGGCAAGTTCAATGCACAAGAGCTCAAGATGATCATCGTATCTGACTTTGATATCTACTATCTCAAAAGAAACAAACGTCTCAACAAAGGCTTCTACATTGATCCCTTGTTCGAAGACCTTTTGACAGATATGTCTGTATACATCACTACGTATTTTCAGAAAAAAGATCAAGCAGAGGATATGTATGAGTTCGTAGGAAAACTCAAAACCAAATACTCAGCTGAATACGAAGATATTGCCTATCTCGAAAACAACTTATTCTATACTAACTTCTTCAAGTCTATCAAAGGTATCTCTACCTTCTATGGTAAAGTTGGTTTGGATTCGTTCACTGAGGTTAACCCAACGACTATCAAGCAAAAAATTCTCTATATTTTGAGAAGACTCAACAAACCTGTACATTACCAAGAAATGGCTTCCAAAGTCGTTGAATGGTTCCCAGAGAAGTCAGTCAAAGTAAATACCGTCCACAATGAGCTCGTCAAAAACAACGATATGTTCGTCAATATGGGCTTGGGTATATATGGCCTCAAGGAATGGGGATTTGAAGGTGGTAGCGTCAAAGATATCATCGAACGTATCCTCAAGAAGTTCGATAGAGCAATGACTATCAAAGAGATTTCAAAAGAAGTACTCAAAGAGAAGATGGTTTCTCCCAATACGATCGTCTTGACCCTCCAAAAATACAAAATGCTGTTCCAACGTATTGAGAAGTGAGTTTACCAAATGGCAACTAAAGCTAAAAAGTAAGTCATAACATTCTTACAATATAGCAAGAAGAGTCTCCCCAAAAGGGAGGCTCTTTTTGTATTTTGCGTGTATATCTTCTATACTTATAGCGTGTTTAGGAGTTAGCATATATCATGCACGAAGCAACCTATGGTGGTACATATGACCTCATACAGCAAGATCAAGCGATACCGCAGAGAGCAGTAGTCGACTTTTTGCATTACCTCCAATTTACGGACAGGGTAGAAAGTCGTACAATAAATAACCAACTACAGACTCGAGGAATTATGCATACACCTGGATATACATGGTGAGCAGATGCTATTCTCGAACTCATCCACTTCTTGCACGCACGACTTACTCAGAAAGCAGGGCATGATACAAGTCTCATCTATACCGCAGAGTTTTCACACGCTCTCCAACAACAAGTAGATCATATACAAGTACTTTCATTTTGACCAGCGGCGCAGTCGGTGGTAGTGGATTTTACCCATAATGTGATGGAGACTATCATACAAGATGGTAATAGTATCGAGCGAACTTTTGTGCAACGACAATGGAAAATAGACGCAGTGCTCCAGAATGAGGTGCTTACTACTGAAGAAAAAAAATGACGCATGCAGGAAGTATTGGAGTCTTGGCTTACTCATGCTCCCGTCTATATCAATGCATTACTTGGTAAGTTGCGTACCTATGTCCCAGAATTTGATACGCAAGTATTGCCCTCACCTAGGAAATTGTTCTTGGCTGCTGCGGTAGCAGGGAGTTTGTTGTATACGACTCAGACTGATAAAATAAACCTTCAAGAAGTCGCTGCACTTGATGAAAAAGCATGGAAGAATGTGGCAGATCATCCGGATGAATACCGTTCTCTGGTAGAAACTGCTAAGCAAAAAAGTACTTCACAAAAGGGGACGATATCATCTAAAAAACCGATTAGTGAAGTCAAGAAGGACAAAACAGAAGTGACAATACATGAGCAAAAAAAGTCCGTCATCAAGCAATGAGAAGATCGTCCGTTAGCTGAATTTACCCCTCTTCCCCAAAAACAAATCAAAGGAGTATTTTCTTCGACACCAAAGAATATGAAGAAATTAGATTTATCAGGATATAGCTTGTATCGTGATCCAGTAAGTGGTGTCTATTATCGACAGGTACAATCAGGTCAAACTATGGGTGAATTACGCAATATATTAACCAATGACAACAGATTTTCCTATCTTGTGGAAAGAAATTACACGCCTCGTAATAATGGCAATGTACATTCTCGAAATATTGATCCAGATAATCTGAAGGTGTGACAACTGGTTCCTGTTCCTTTGGATCTTGAAGATACGAAGCTGACGGATCAAGAGCTTATGAGTAGTACAACACAAGCACTCGCACACATGCAAAAAAACAAGCGCTATGGCGCATTTGTTCAGAATCTAATTGAGAACGTGGGAGAAAAACAGCTTTCCAAAGTCATGTGCGCAGTAGCCAAGAAAGAGAGTAGTCAGTGATCTACCAGTATGTACCGCTATGAACCTGGACATGGGAGATTTTCGTATGGAATTTATCATGTGCTAGATTCATGACCTGGCAGGACAGCTCTCCAACAACTTGGGTATTCATCAGGTCAAGTAATGGCTGATCCTATCAAAGCTTGAGAGCGATTTCGAGCATATTGTTATGAAAAATTCACGGACATGCAGTATACCAAGGAATATAAAAGATATATAGCACATCCCGAGAAGTTGTTTACCAAAAGAGGATTAGAAAAGTTTGGTAAGCTCTACAATGGAGGTGCAGACTATGGCAAAGATCTCAAACAAGTGTTTACTGAACTCAAATAGTCGTTGATGATGAGAAATACTTTATTCTACAAGCTACCATGCATCTCAAGGAGAAAACAAAATGAGCAACTCATTCCTCACTAGCATATCAACGTCCTCATACGACGCAAGATCTTATGCAAGATTTGCAAGCTACGGATGCGGTTCCTCATACACTACTGACAAAACAAGAAAAAATGGCGTATTTTAGTGATTTTGATGGTATTCCAGGCGTCTCTACCAAAGCAGAGGAATTAGCAAACCAACTTGCACAACTGCCTTGGAAGCAAGTTCCCAAAGAGCTTTGAAATAACTACGTTGTATGATTTCCTGGACTCAAGGACGCTCACAAAAGAATATTCATACGTGATCTCGTCACCACATTTTGACAGCCACACTTTTTGCAGGTATTGGATGCATTACCCCATTTCAAAAATATTTTTCTGTTTACCTTACCGCAAAACGGAGGTAGTATCCCACCCCACCATCATCAGCAGGAAGCGCGCCTTTTCATCTTAGATGGTTCTGCTACGGATATTTCTGGCAACAAAGTGAGAGCAGGTGAAGTGGTGATCAATACACCCTTTGAAAAACATGGATATACCACTGAATCAGGTGAAAAGCTACTAGCTCTTTCTCGATGAGCAGATGATGGGATTCTGAACTTTGATGTTACCACAGGGGAGTTTATAGATACCAATGATTTCATCCACTAAATAGAGGAGAGAACTACTCATCTTTCATCACCAAACCTATATAATTTCCTAGGATGTCAGTACCAGTATGTCACATAGACTAGGATGCAATCGTACATACTATGTACACTCTTTTTTTAATACGTTGTTTCTCATGAAAAAACTTATTTTTCTCATTTCGGTAATCTGTTTGAGTTTAGGTTCTACCTATGCGCTCAAATGTGTTACTCCCTTGCCCACGTTCAATGATATGTATACGAGTGCGCCTATTGCGTTTCGTGGAACTGTTTCCTATAGTGACTTCACGGCCAATACTTCCCAACAAATGCTGTGTAGCCAAGCTGGCTATGATGCATCTGACGTTGGAACACATACCTTTACGTTTCATGTACTTGAGGAACTCAAATGAAATGTAGATAGTTATGTTTCACTCACTCGTGAGGTGAATGAAGTTAATTGTACGCGATGAGGAGCGTGCGCAGACCTCGAACAAGGCAAAGAGTATATTGTGCTCACCAATGATGGAGAGACTCTCGAATGAGGACTGTGTACGGCTTGCCCATATCTTTTAGCAGAGGATTTTGTAGCACCCGTAGATTGTGTCTGTACGATGCAGTATGATCCAGTATGTGGCGCAGATGGCAAGACGTATGGAAATGCTTGTCAACTTGCCTGTGCTGAGGTGGCTCAAGCATATCCTGGAGAATGTGGCGACTTCCCCGTAGAACCAGAAATTGATGCAACTTGTACGTTGTGGTATGACGGCTGTAATACCTGTACGGTAGAAGAAGGCAAAGTCGGTGCATGTACCAAGATGGCGTGCTTCGCCAAAGGCAGGGAAAAATGTGTAGAAAACGATTTTGTCTACCTTACTCCCTACAATGAGGTAATGATCCAACAAGTAGTTGCTCAGTTCCTCAAGTCACGAGATGGTCAAGAACTCGCAGACCGCACCCAAGCAATACTTGCTAAGATAGCATCAAAAAAGGCTGATATACAATACATATTAGCAACCTCATTATTCTTACCCAATTCTTCTGAATTACGCACGTATCACCTCATTCTCGAAGTGTTAGCTGCAATTGATAGTTTGCTATAAAATACCCTGTACCTGTGATGAGAGAGATACGCAAGTATCTCTTTTTTTATAAAAAAAATGATCAGACGATCATTTCAGTTTTTATAATTTATAGTGGTTCCTTTATGCCAGAATGGTGCAAGGTCCCCGAGGAGATAATCGTTTCATTGTTTATAGTGGTGCCCAAGGGGGGACTCGAACCCCCAAGCCGAAGCATACGCACCTCAAGCGTACGTGTATACCAATTCCACCACCTGGGCATGTTTACATTATAACTTATCTTTCTTCACTTTCATTGGTACAAGTACCAATTCCACCACCTGGGCAAGGCAAATTTTAACATATTGAAGCAGAGGTAACTTAGTTAACAAAGTTGGCACCTGAGCTCTACAGTCTCGGTGGCACCGAGGCACCACCTGGGCATAGTCCCGTATAGCGGGGCATGTTTTTGAGGTGACCGTGAATGTACCTATTTTTATGGTAAATGCAAGATATAGCCAATACTAAAAGTGATCAAGATATTAAACTTGACTTTAAACTATAAATACATAGACATGTCTCACACAAAATTATTATTAACTATGGGATTTGCAAAATGCCGGGTTGCCGGCTGTCCTGAGACGGGTTCTCAGGAGTATGTATTGAGCACTGACGATTTGTCAAAAAAGGGAGTGTATCTTTGGATACCATCGATGTGGTGGCACTATGCAGTGCTACATGGGTTTTGGCCCAAGGCTAAAGCCAGGGAACTGGTGATGAAAATCATGCCAGATGATCCTTCTTTGACAGGGCAATTGATGCAAATGCGGAGTGCTGTGCCTGCTAGTGCACTGAGCAAGGTAGAGGTATTGAAGGTTGAGGTTGCTGAGGTTGCAGATGTTGCAGATGTTGCTGAGTTTGCAGATGTTGTCTATGACCATGAGAAAGGACAGATCGACTGGGATTTTGTCAAACACTTGGAAAAACTCTTGGCTAAGCTCCATCCTGCAGCGCAAAAAACTGTACATGAAACCGGTACCTACCGGTAGAAAGTGTTGAAGTTTGGACTGCTGGGGATATCCCCGGCAGTTTTTTTTATTATTTGCAATTTTTCAATAAAACATTATATTTAGTACCATATTTAGTATCTAATTATGTACGTATGACATTAACAAATGCATGCATTTCTATCACCGACCTCAAAAAAAATGCAAGTGGGTATATCAAAGGACTCAAGAAAGATGGTAAAAAAGTTATTTTCATCAATAATAAACCAGTTGCTGTGCTTGTTGATATTGAAACATACGAAAGCCAAAATAATGATACTCGATCATTTACCTTTGACCCACCACTAGATCCCAAAGTTATTTTAGACCATTTCAAAAAGAAATAATGGTCAAAGACACTAACAAAAGTCTACTCGGAGAATCAGAGTAGGTACTATAAGAATTGTTTTCGTCAAAACTCTTGATTGAAACAAAATTATTGAAATTAACAATAGGGGAGATATTTACTAATGTTTTTTTTATTCAAACATTCTCTGCAAATCTTGATCTTTGATCATGTGAGGTCATCGCATAGGATCGAAGGTGATAGTGATCAAGACATGTCGTGTAGGGAGTACTTCGATGATGGCATTTTCGACCATTGCTTCAATCATCTCCCCCATAGGGCAAGCAGGCGTGGTGAAAGTCATGAGGATGGAGATAGTCGAATGCTCCTCATTGAGCGTGATATCATAAATGAGCCCCAACGTGAAAATATCAATCACCGGAAATTCTGGATCATACACTCATTGCAGTTGTGTTTCAATGAGTTCAATAAGCGATGGCTCGCTAGGAGGTATATTCAATGGTGTTGGCATCTAGGAGATAAGAAATCCATAATGAATAATTTTCTCTTGTCATGAACCTATCTTGCATTTTCCATATTTCGACTTGGGGATTTTTCATACGTAATCACCATTTGTAACAACAAAAAGAGTATTAAGAGGACAAGAGAAAGAAAAAGAGACCATTTATCTACTACCATGAGCGTCAAGTTGATCATAGCAAAGAGTCAGACAAGTAGGGAGAGCTTGTAGCTCAATGAAGATTGGAGATGATCTGATTTTTGAGAAAAAAATTTGTAGCCAATCAAAAAGAAGAAATAACTTGCTCACCAGGTGACCATAAATAATGCAAAGAAACCAAATGATAAGCCAAGTATAGGATCTTGATAGACATTCACGTAGCGATACAGGATCCACATTATGAGGAGACCAATCAATACTTTGAAGAGCGCACCGAGACTATAGACACGCATGAGGCAAATAAACAAATAAACAAAGTTGCAAAGTACAAACATGAAGGGCAATGTGATATTCCTCCCTTTAGAAGGGAGGTGGCCGAAGGCCGGAGGGTTATTATTTACGTTTCGACCGTTATCTCATCTTCATCTTCTTCGTCGACCATCACTTCAGAGAGTGACGGAACATAGAAGAAGTTATTTCCCATGCTATAGAATTTGTAGTAGAGTTTTTCTCGAACATCATGGCACAGCGGAATGAAGAAGTAGGCTAACACAGGGGGGAGCGCAATCAGTATCCTAGCAAGGTTGCCTTCATTGATATCAATCATCTTGTAAAAGAGCGCGAACATGAGCATGCTTGTGGTCAACCCAAACGCTGTTCAGATCAAATGTACAGCAGCGTAGTTTGGATTGGTACTGAACTCAATTGCACAGATACTCACGAAGACAGTAAAGAACACATGAATTGCCAAGACGAAGAACAGTTCATCTATACTATTTGCAAACAATAAGTACAGCCCAATGAAGAGTATGAAAATAATAATATTTATGGTCAACGTCAGTGAAAACATCTTGCCCATATCATAATATTTGTCAGAGTAGAGCAAATTATAAATACCTGCTAACACGATCGACCCAATAAATGTACCGACAAATGCGATGATCAACAAGATGAGAGGTAGCAGTGGATTGACTACCATTGTCCCAGCAATTCTTTGGCTAAGCGCTTCCTGGAGCATGCCTCCTACCAAGAGCAACATAATGAAAACTAAGAATGCAATAAACAAACCAACAATCAATCCAATCAATGATTTGATGAAGATTTGTCGTCACGTCGGATTGTAGGGAGCAATTTCTAAATTTCTATCGTCTTGCATGTGCTAGGAGTGAATAAAAAAGTGGGCCTATGATCATGTGGAACTATCTACGAGTACGGCAGCTGGTACTCAGGTACAGGCGATATCATTTACTCATTCAATCATCTCTTGGAGTTCATTCTCGTCAGCACTTGCATACGAAATAATATACCCAAATCTCCCCGAAACAAACTGATACTGTGCCAACCAATACGGCGTATTATTTCCAACAAACGTATTGGCCACTTGAAACGTCACCAAAATACCTTTGATAGTTTCCTCTCCGCAAGTGAACGAAATCAAACGTTGTTCACCAGGCTGGTAGTTGACGAGATAGGAAGCAAGTTTTTTGGAATTTGCAGACCAAAATTGCTCATAGTCCAACTCAGGAGGTAACGACGAACGAGAGATTACAATATTACTAGCAAATCATGAAGTCACGGTCTTTTTAAATGATTTTAGGACTTTATTCAAGATCTGTTTATTTTCTACCAACGCTGAGTTGATGGGTGAAAAAGTATTGGGAATCTCTATCGTATATCCATCAAATGCGATAGTTTGTGTGGAAGAACTAATGACTGATGTTCAGCATCATGCTAAGAAGAGACAACTAAGTAGGAATACTCCTTGTTTTCCCATCATCACTTATTGGCTAAAAATAACAATGAGAGCGCCAACTACACCGAGTCCACATCCCAACAAGAAGGTATTGAGCCCTGTGTTGGTATGCATGGTTCATGCATCTGATCATCCACGATACAGGAAAGATCCGATCATGACGCCACACAAAATCATATATCCAGGCAATACTAATTGTTTGAGTGTAACAAGTGTTCATGCATCAAAAAGCATATTTCCTTTCCGATAGAGCAATCCAATGAGGATCGTTATCCCCAAAAAGAACATTTTGATTACCTCATACACAATACGCATGATGTACAAAAAAACTAAAAGAACAGCAAATTTATGCCGACTTTTTGAGTTGGATTTTACCGTCGGCGTCTATCCCAGTCACTTCGACACTCATCATGTCTCCTACTTTAAATAACGTAGCAGGATCTTCGATATAGCCAGCACCCAATTGTTTGACATGGACTAGGCCAGTTTTTTTCTTACTCAATTCAACGAACACACCATATTTTTCTACTCTCGTTATCTTCCCTGTAACCTTATCTCCAGACTTAGGTGATCGAACGACATCTTTGATCATTTGCATTGCACGATTGCCTGCCTCTTGTTCTTTGGCAGTGATGACACCTGTACCATCATCATTGAGATCAATCTTGACGCCGGTGATTCTGATGATTTCTTGAATGACCGATCCACCAGGACCAATAACTTCTCTGACTTGCTCAGGCTTCACCGCAAATTGCAGAAGGAGAGGAGCATAGGGACTAAGTGTTGCGCTTGGCTTGTCTATCGTTTGGAGCATAAAGTCTAATATTTCCGTTCTGCCTGCTTGTGCTCTCGTGAGTGTTTCTTTGATTTTCGCTACGGTCAAACCTTGAATTTTGATGTCCATTTGGATAGCAGTCATACCTTCTGTCGTACCAGCAAGTTTGAAATCCATATCACCGATGAAATCTTCGGTACCAGAAATATCTGTCAAAATAGTTTGATCGTCATCGCCACATATCAATCCCATTGCAATACCAGAGACAGGTCTCTTGATCTGTACACCTGCATCGAGGAGTGCAAGGGTTGAACCACAGACCGAAGCCATCGAGGTAGAACCTCCAGACCCCAGAACTTCTGAGACGATTCTAATCGTATACGGAAAACTTTCTTCACTAGGAATTACGGGTTCGAGTGCTTTCTCTGCTAATCTCCCATGACCGATTTCACGTCTACTTGCGCCTCTGATCATCATCGCTTCGTTGTTCGAAAAGGGAGGCATCTTGTAGTGATGGAGGAAGCGTTTTTCGACATCGGTATTTTCCATATCGTCTTGCATCTGTGCATCACCAGGTGAACCGAGCGTCAACATACTGAGGATTTGTGAATCACCTCTCCAGAAAAGTCCACACCCATGTGATCTTGGAATAGTACCGTGTTCACAATAAATGGTTCTGATTTGTTCGACGGTTCTGCCATCAATTCTCTGTCCTTTTTCGATAATATTTTTTCTAATATATTTTTTCACTAGTGCGAAGAAGCCCATATTGACGGTGCTTCCACGTCGTCCGCTGTCTTTGGTTTCGGTGAGAGGTTTGAAGTGATCATATAATTTTCTTTCGAGAGCAGCATAGGTGAAGTCGAAATCAGTTTTTTCTTTTTTGAATAAGGTCGAAATTTCCTCATCCGTGACGACGGTATGCATCTCATCAAGTTGTTGTTGCGTAGGGTAGTTGAGGGTGATTTCTTTTTTGCTGATAGTACACTTATCGATAAATGCTTGTTGGATAGCGCAGATCTCAGATATCATCGTTTGGAGATGATCAAAAGCTGTCGAGACTATATCGATAGGGCATTCGTTTCCCCCTGCTTCGACCATGTTGATGAGCGACGCACTACCTGCGGCATGTAAGTCCAAGACAGATGTAGCTGCTTGTTCCTCGGTCATGTTGAAGATATATTGTCCATCTGCATAGCCAATTCTCGCAGCACCTACGGGGCCCGCGAACGGAATACCCGCGAGCATCACTGCGGTCGATGCACCGATAATACCCAATTCTCCAGGAGAGTTTTGGAGATCAAGGCAGAGCGGAGTCACGGTGATGACGACATCATTGACCATACCTTTGGGGAACATAGGTCTCAAGGGGCGATCTATCAGTCTAC
>CAZWFZ010000028.1:0-11949 GCA_964633455.1 uncultured Candidatus Peribacteria bacterium
ACAGGTCAAGGAATCTTGGTGGTCTGGTCTTGCGTTTTGAGTTGACCTTGCGGGAAACTAATGCCACTACATGCATGGAGTCGCGTCTCCGCTGTCAAGAAACTATTGAGCGACGGACCAAGTGGCGTGATCGTATGCCCTAGCGCACGCGCGAACGCATAGCCATCACCACTTGAACCTGTATGGGCGTATGCATTGCCTCAGGTAGTCAGTACCACCGCATCGACCTGATAGGTTCACTTGTCTGTCATCAGGGTGAAGCCACGGCACGTACCATCCGAACACGTCGTGCGGGAGATTGCTTGGATGCTTTCTTTGAGATGCACATCGACTGCTCTCTCAATAAATAAACGTTCAAAAACCCCGACGATATCTTTGCCATCATCGGACACAGGGAAAATACGATGATCCTCTTCTTCTTTGCAAGGGACGCCATGTACCTCAAACCAACGTCTGATCGATCTCGGCCCGAAAGTCGCAAGTGCATGCGGAAGAAAATCAGCACCTCTGGGAAATTTATTCAGAAGATCTTGCTTTTTGAAAAATCCGGTCGTTACATTACAACGTCCTCCCCCAGAGATAATTACTTTGGCACCGAGTCTACTATTTTTTTCAAATAGCAATACCTGACCATTGAAGCCATTTTCAAGCAAGGTAGCGACGGTCATCATCCCAGCAGCTCCTCCTCCTATAATTGCTACGGTGTGCATAGCTGGTAGATATATAAAAACTAGGCGTGTAGTACGAGCATCTGTGTTCCCAAAAGATCTGGAGCCACTTGTTGCGTCCACCATGCCCCTTGCGCGGTCCATACGAGCGGAACATCCAAACGCACTGGTACGACCACATGCTTTTCTTCAAAAAATGCTACCACAGGAGCTTGTGTTTCATGATCCAGAAAATCACTCACGAGGATCACCAAACGTTGCTTGGTGAAATGAGCGCATTGCTGGCGATACGCGGGAAGCGCTGTTTGATACTCTCTTGGACATTGTACAATTACAGAAAGAAGTTGTTCCAGCAATACTCACCATTGGGGTAACGTTTGGATAAGCTGTGTAGATAAACCGTCCTGCGTGGGAAACGTTACAAATATTTTGGTATGATATGCTTGTGTTACCAAGGCAAGATCAGCTAGCCATGCAGAAATAACATTTGTCCGCGGTTGCTTGCCTCCTCAACGTCGATTAGCATTGATATCAAGCAAGAGATGCAGTTCACTCAAGCGTTCGTGTTCTTGGGTGTTCACATATCGATGCTGATGCTTCGCGGATAGTTTTCGATTGATATGTTTGCGCGCATCGCCTGACTGATAACGTCTCGGATCATGAAAATGTACTCCCCCACCTATGAGGAGAGATTGCAATTGCCCATATCGTTGTCCAGGAAGAGGCTTTTTGAGCCAGTCTTCTCGATTTTGTATATCTTGTGGAGGTGTGTGCATACGCATATTACAAACGACCTGCACGCTCGAGTGCTTGTCTTAAAACAGTTTTTTCATCTCGGGGAATTTTGCCTTCGTTGGTGACTCGCACTTGCTCATGTCCTTTACCTGCCAAGAGTACACAATCACCTGCTTGTGCTCCTTCAGCTACATACGCAATTGCCTCACGTCTATCAGGCAATACAACATAGGTCAATCACTGCTCTCTGGTGATACCTGCATGGACGTCCGCAATGATCTGCATGTGATCCTCCGCATCAGCATCATCATCCGTCAACACAATGATATCTGCAAGTGTATCGACCACCGCACCCATCTGTGGTCTTTTGAAACGGTCTCTCAATCCTGGTGCTCCAAAGAGACATCGCAACTTTCCTGTCGTTGTGAGTGAACGTAAATAGCTCAGCATATTTTCAAGTCCTTGAGGCGTATGTGCAAAATCGATATACCAATCTACTCCAGCTCGCTTCACATGATCTTGTCTGCCATGCACCCCTTGGAAGGTTGCCAATGCAGGTACAATTTGTTCTCGTGTTATACCAAAACTACGTGCTACAGCTATCGCCGCCAAAGCATTGTACACATTGAACGTACCACCAAGCGCAAGTGTAATCTGATGTTGTTCTCCTGCATACTGACAGGTGAAGTTCGTCTTCCCTGCTTCCAAAACAATATCTGTAGCACGATACATTGCCTGGGCGTCTTCACCATATCGTATCGGGTGTGCAAGTTGATTATTTTGTACTCGTTGATGCGCAATCGCTGCGTGCGTCGGCAAGATAATTGCCTTCTTGGTCAATTCACTTTTTTGCACCATATCGAACAATTTGTACTTCGCAGCTGCATATGCTTCTACGGTATGGTGGTAGTCCAAATGCTCAGGAGATATATTGGTCAACACCGCTCTCGAAAATGGTACGCCAAGAAATCTGAGCTGATCTAAACCATGAGAAGAGACCTCAATCACCGCATGCGTGCATCCCTGTTTGACCGCCTGGGCAAGTAAGCGTTGCAAATCTCTTGGATCATATGATGTCATCTTCTGTACGCCGGTAACTTCTTTTCCATCTATCCATACTCACGTCGTCCCCACAAATATTGTTTTCAAACCGGCGCTTTGGAAGAGGTGTTGGATGAGCGTACAGGTCGTCGTCTTTCCATCTGTCCCCGTGACGCCCACCACCTGCAAACGACGCGCAGGAAACCCATTTCGCAACGCCGCCAAAAAAGCTATACTCCATTTGTATGCATAGTATATCTTTGATCATCTCACATATGTTTTCATTTTATTGATGAATTGTTTCATGCATCATACATTAAGAAATAACTGTATCGTTATATACTTTTACAAACCAAAAATCAAAGACAAAAAAACATCACCCGAATCGGATGATGCTTGCAGTACACTGCTTCAATAATTTATGTTTCCAATCCTATCTTCCTTGCTTTATGTACAGCGCGGACGATAGTCGTTTCAAGGTCGTACCACAGCGGGAATTCATACCCATGGTCATCGCTATAGTTTTTCTTTATAGTGAGTAACCCGGGAAACTTGGGTTCCGCACCAACGATTAAATTAACACGTCGAGGTTTTCCTTCAGCTTGTTGAAATGAAAACGTTCCCGGATGTGCACTCTTGATGCTCCATCTGCCTAACTCTCCATACGTGTCCTGCGCATACGGCCCATCCTTTTTGAGACGAGGTACTGTCTTGCTTTCCTCAGGTAACCAAAAGATAATTGACCCATAGTACGACGCCATAGCAAGGTAGTATCTTTCCCAAAGCGTTTGATTCGCAAATGGCATCAGTGGCTTGCTCGGATCCTCAAATTTGGTTTGCGGTTCAATCCTATACTTATACCACATATTCTTCGGTCCCCATCGACAGGGACATACGACAATACAACCTGGATCTTCCTTGGCCAAGAATTTGATCGCTCGTGATTGCCAAGCTCCATAGCCACCCTTAGCACCTCGAATAGGTCCCGCCAAGAAATAAAGTCGCTCGTCTTTTTGTAAATCAAGCACTACTCCATCCTTGGGGAGAAGCACATGCACATCATATTTTTTCATATCATTGATTTTAACGTTCACAATCTAGTCTACAGCCGATATATACTTAAATACTATGTTATTTCAATATAATTTGTCAATATATATTTTGTAAGTATTTTACTAACATAATTAGTATGTCCGTCATTCTGAACCAAAGCGGAGGTGAAGCCCCCTGAAGGGCATAAAAATCCAAGAACTTTTAGCTTCAAAAAAAATGTTTCCTGGATTCTTGTCCCCGTATGGGGGCTTCGCTATCGCTCAGAATGACTATGTAAAAACAAAAAAACTCCCCCGGAGGAGAGCCCTTTTGAGTTGCAAAAGCAACAATTATCTAACAGCCTTTTTGAAATCTGAACCTGCCTTGAATGTAGGAACGTTCATAGCTGGGATCTTGATCTTCTCAGAAGGACTTCTTGGGTTAACACCAGTTCTTGCTTTTCTGTGAGATTTTTTGAAGGTACCGAAACCTTGCAATCTAACCTCTCCACCTTTTTTAACACCAGCTACAACAGTGTCGATAAGTACGTTTACCATGTCTGAAGCCATTCTTTTAGAGACACCAAGTTTCTCAGCAATTTTAGCGATCAATTGAGTTTTTGTCATAGGACGGTAAAGTAAAAAGCTAAATACACAAGCATATTAGACGGTTTACGCCTAATTGCAAGAGAAAAAGAACGTTTTTTATAAATTACTAGCAAAGCGTTTTTGCCTGAAACACTAGGTAATACCTATGCTTTCACGTCTTTATAAAAAAAAGCAACATAACAGTGAGTTGACATTTTTGTATAATATATTATAATTATATACTGATGAACGCCTCAAAATAGCCAGTAACTCTCGTATATGCTATGAAAAATAGCTTATCCACGGGCTAACACGTCCTTGAGTTTTTTGAGTGCTCTAGATAATCTTTGTCTCAGTGCCTCCTGCGTACCACCAATCAATGCAGTAATTTCTTCGTAGGAAAGATCTTCAATATATTTTAGAAAAATAACCTCTTGTGAATCACTATCTAATGTTTGTAGCGCAAGTTGAATTTGACCAAACTGATAATCTGCTTCGAGCGCTTCCACCAATGCTGGTTCTCATGAATCACGCTCTGCATATGCCTCATCATCCAATGCACTTTCCGTGGTTTTTTTGAAATAGTCTTTGACGAGATTCTTGAAGACAACTCGGACAAAAGTAGTAAACTTATACGTCGGGTCATATTTATCCATCACCTGTCGTAGCTTGAGATAATAATCGCTCAAAAGATCATCTCTTTGCGCACGTGTAAGATAGTAATGACTTGCTAAATAACGATAAAATGTTTGCACGGTCATTTCATAAAACTGTGCAAATGCATGAGGGTCTTTGCGTATAATGGATGTAATAAGTGTTTCATCCAATTGCCACATCAACTAACTAGGTGCGATAAAAACAATATAATGTAGTTCCTGTTTCTCCCAAATCTGTATAATCTATTGTGTCTCGTGCTAATCCAGCTTGTGAGGCAGCATACTCGACATGATTGGAGCTATGATACCACGTCTGGATTTTGAAGGACTTACCAGCTACTGTATGGAGATACCCATCTCTTTCAAGGTGATGTAATAAAATACATCTCCCCTGCGGAGCTAGCCAAGTGGCCATATGTGAAAAAAATGGGACTAGATCTTGTATATGTACGATAACAAAAAAACACAACATCACATCATACTCGTGAGTAAGTTCCCAAGGTTGATTCAGATCCATCTCTTGCTGGTGTGTCCAACGTGGAGCACGAGCCATCAATGCTGGAGCACAATCAATGATTCTATATTCACTACATCATTTATCTACGAAGTGCTTCGCCATTCTCCCATCTCAACCACCAATATCCAAGATGGAAAGTCATGAAAGTTTCCTTGGTAGAAACCTTTCTAATAACCCACGATCTCGCTCATGTAGGCGTTTGTGAAATTGTGCGTATTCTTTGGCGAGTAGCTGATATCATTCCTGAGAGGTAAGAACAGGAATATGATGTTTGTCATATCACATAGTACAATTCAAGGCTCCTTAAAAAAAAGTTTTGGTAAGTGGTGTAGATTCGTATGGAGTCGTCAACGTCTTTTCCGCTGACCCACCAAAAGTAGTAGGTGGAAGCAAGAGAGAAATTTTCTTGTCCATATCATCATCATGAATACGCAATATATCCTGTAACTCCTTGGTTTTTTCACTGGCCTGTCTAATATGATAATAGTACCTACTGAGCTGAGAAATAATCTTCATATAGTCTTCGTTTTGATCCAAAAGGAGTTGTGCGTTATGCTTGAGAATTTTATTCTGTTCGATGTACTCCTCTAGATGGAGAGTTGCGTCTTGTTGTTGTTGTTGGAGTTTTTTGTAGGCTGATCTCAACTCATCTACTACTTGTGTATTTCCATATCTTGTATATGCGACACCAAATCACAACAGTACGCCCAAAAGCAACATACTGATAGGAAGAAGCATGGATCCTGAATAAACCAAATAAAAACACAATAGAGAGTAGGATTTTGGAGGTAGTCAAGCACAGAATACAAAAACCAAAAGAAACCCTACATACATACTACCAAATCCCCCAATGATTGCAAGAGATGCTCGTTGCTATTTAATTTGACATACTAGGTTGCTATCTGTATACTTACCCACGTTTCGTATATACAATCGCACAAATAAAATTTATCTTTTCATCTACATCTATGGCAAAACAAAACACTTCGCTCAAAGCGCTTGACGATCTCTTGGCGACAATTGAAACTGATGTCAAAAGAGCAAGACTCCTCCTGGTTCAGCTCCAAGGGGCTGCAGAGTGATGAGACACAACCACCACATTCGATTTTGAATGAGCTAGTGAAAAGCTCATGACCTACGCGACAGACGAAAGTATGACCATCGTCGAGTGAGTATTTGATGGGTACTTTATGGTCTGATCAGACAAGAAAAAATACCCTGTTCCTCTCAACTATTCAAGCAAGACCAAACTTATCCCTGGCGATGTATTGAAATTGAGAATTATGGAAGACGGCAAACTCGTCTACAAGCTCATTAGCCAAGCCAACAGAAAATATATCAAAGCAACGCTTTCCAAATCAGATGAAAACAAATTTACTGCACTCAGCGACGAAGGACAAATCTATTTTCTCAACCAAGCAGCCGTCACCTACTTCAAATGAAAAACAGGCGACGAACTCTCTATCATTGTCAATGCAGATGGCGTAGGGAATTTCGCAGCTATCGAGGCATTGATCCCTCGCATCACAAATATGTAATTTAAAATTCACGGAAGTGACTAGAGCAAGATTGCATAATATGCGGTCCCCGAAAAGGCATCACACGATTTTGAGTCATTAGTACAAATACTATTTATAGCTTCTTCAAAGGAGGTAGGGATTGTGGTAAGGTCATAATTACCTGATTTTTCATTTTCCACTTTTGTCAAAAGCAAAACTGCACTTTGTTCGACGCCATTCTTGGGGAGGACAAAGAATCTATACGTACCAATACATCATAACGTATCATGACTTTGTATCGGGTCCAAAGGAATCATATGATGCATAGTATGGAACCAATCAAGTTCTTCTGTCACGCATCCACCTGTCATGGGATAAGATTCATTCTCATTATAATAGGTCAAAAAGGTTGTGCTTATAGTATACAATGATCATTTTCTTGCTAAATCTCTACTTCTCGCTTGTACTACTTGCAACCTTGGAAAAATGAGACCTAGCACCAATGCTATGATCCCAATTACCAACATCATCTCAATAAGGGTCAATCCCTTGAGGTGCAAACGCTTCATTTCGCACAAATGGTAAAATACTTGCTAAGTATATCCAATTTTTCTGATTCGTCAAATTTTTCCCATAAAAAAAACTGGACGCCTAAGCGCCCAGTCCCTTGCATATACTACGTAGTTATCTCAACAATATACCGAAGTACTGTGTACCTGCGGGACAAGTTCCATTTCCACCTCCACATACTTCTGCTTGTGCTGCTGTCAATGCAGTACCATTTGCAAATCCTGCTGCATCGAAGTTACCTCCTGCATCAGCTGTTTCGAGTGTTGCTACAATAAGTCCACCGATACCACCATCCAAAGGACGATACATATAGTACTGTGTACATCCTGAACCACCGAGACCAGTTCCATTTACATTAGTAGCTCTTGGATCAGTAGGAATACTACTCAAGTAAGAGGTAATTTCTGTAGTTCCACTATTTACACAAGTTCCTGTCAAAGGATAAGCACCATTGTCTTGGTTGTAAATACCGTATGCAGTTGCAATTTGTTGTGTGTGACCCTTACGAGCTACATCTCTTGCTCTTGCCTGACTTCCTTGCAATCTAGGCAACAAAGCTGCAATCAAAATACCAACAATTACAATTACGATCAACACTTCTACCAATGTGAAACCTTTCAATTTCTTTGCAATGTTCATGAGATTCTTTGTAAAAAAAGAAGTAAAGCGCGGTCATTGTATATGCTTGTTCATGGTTTTTCAAGGTAAATTAAGGGATTTCCGTCGTTTTATCATTTACAATCTAACATAGTATAGTATTATAGTGTTCTCAATTACGATAGTAGCAAATAATAATTTTTATGCACAAAAAAAAGTCTGAGTATCTCTACTCAGACTTTCATAGTATGCTCTATTAAGATAGCTTATCTCAACAAGATACCGAAGTACTGTGTACCTGCGGGACAAGTTCCATTTCCACCTCCACATACTTCTGCTTGTGCTGCTGTCAATGCAGTACCATTTGCAAATCCTGCTGCATCGAAGTTACCTCCTGCATCAGCTGTTTCGAGTGTTGCTACAATAAGTCCACCGATACCACCATCCAAAGGACGATACATATAGTACTGTGTACATCCTGAACCACCGAGACCAGTTCCATTTACATTAGTAGCTCTTGGATCAGTAGGAATACTACTCAAGTAAGAGGTAATTTCTGTAGTTCCACTATTTACACAAGTTCCTGTCAAAGGATAAGCACCATTGTCTTGGTTGTAAATACCGTATGCAGTTGCAATTTGTTGTGTGTGACCCTTACGAGCTACATCTCTTGCTCTTGCCTGACTTCCTTGCAATCTAGGCAACAAAGCTGCAATCAAAATACCAACAATTACAATTACGATCAACACTTCTACCAATGTGAAACCTTTCAATTTCTTTGCAATGTTCATGAGATTCTTGTAAAAAAAGAAGTAAAGCACTGGCACTGTATATGCTTATCGGTACTTTTCAAGGCAAAATAGCGGGTTTTCTCATATTTTTTATTTACATATACAACACAAAAACATCTTTAACATTGTCATAATGGTGATGATATCATAATATATATTTATAATATTCACTTATTTCGTTTGCAAGATACCTATTGTTTCGATGTGATGCGTATGCGGAAACATATCAACCGGTTGCAATACCGATAGAGAAAATCAGTTGCTCAACAACTCTTGTATATCTCTCGCCATCGTCAACGGGTTGCAAGAAATATAGAGTAATTGAAATCTATATTTTTTGGATCGATCAATCAAGAAGCGACGCATATTTTCGTGCAAGCCTTCTCTAGGTGGATCAACAATTACCAAATCCCCTGACTTGAGATCTCCCTGTTTGTGTAATACTTCGTCCGCAATTTTTTCTGCTTTGCCAACGAAAAAATTTGCATTTCAAGAAAGATCATTGAGCGCAGCATTTTTGTTTGCATCATGTATTGCTTCAGTCACGGTGTCAATTCCTACTACACGTTTACCAAATCATGCCTTGAGAGTGGCCAGACCTATAGTACCACTTCCGCAATACAGATCCACGACAAGATCAGGCACATGCTGGAGATAGCTCAGTGCAGTAGAAAAAAGGAGTGATGCTCACAACGTATTTGTTTGAAAAAACGAGAACGGTGAAATTTGAAAACGCAACGTGGTTCATTTGATTTCCATTTCTTCTCGGATACGTCCCTCGCCCCACAGCACATCACTCGGCACATCATCACTCGTGACGATATCTGCAAGACCATTATTGTTCGTCACGACGACCGTGGTTACTAATTCGCTAATAGTAGCATCCTGACGAATCTGTTGTACAAAATTTTGTCGTAGTTTTTTTCAGTCCTTGATATGTTGGAGTTGTTCTGAAGCAACACTCAAATGCACCATAATCTGTTGCGTTGCCACTCACTCTCTCATCACTAGATGTCTTCGAAATCATTGATGTTGTTTAACATCATAGACCGGTAAGCCACTTGCCTTGCAATACTGTTTCATCAAGGCATATACACGATGCATACGTTCAGAGATCAGATAGCATTGATCAATATCCAACACCTTGCTAAACTCCCCTTGTTTGTGGAATCACATATTTCGATGTTCTGCTATCGCAAATCATTCCTCGCCACTCTCTTTGGGGAAACGTTGTAAATATTTGCCAAAACTAAATTCAATTTTATTTCTATAGCCGAATTGTTGCGGTGCGGGTAAAATAGCCTCGAGAGGCAATTTCCCTACTTGCGCAGTGACTGCTTTGAAACAATCTTCGATGATACCTTGCTTCATCACCAGTTGTTGTTCGTAGGCGATCATCTGTCGTTTACATCCACCACATCCCTTTTTGTGGACGGGAAGATCTGCAGTCTGTTGTTGGTACGGAAAAAGGTAGTGCGGACAGCGAACCTCTCAGCTCAATAATTGTGCTGGTACTGATTGCACTTCTACAATATGTGCTTCAAGATAATCTTTCTTGGATTTCGTAATCATCACTTCTACTACACTGCCAGGCAGGGCTCATTTGATCAATACCTTTTTGCCATTGGGTAAACGTCAAAGGCCAATACCTCCGTATCACAAATGCGAAATAGAAATGTCACGTACACGAGTTCCTGGACGCATAGTGAGGCTAGAAACAAAACGGTTTTTTAGGCAGTCTCTCCTGTCGTCGTATTTACTTTGACGATAGCTCCTGCTTCGATATGGAGTGGTACTTGTACTTCAAGTCCATTTTCGAGCGTCGCAGGTTTTTTTCACGCACTTTGTCTATCACCTTTGACACCAGGCACGGTCTCTACTACTTTGTACTCTACTACCAATGGCAAAATAACACCGATGATTGCTCCCTCATAGACCATCACGAAACAGTTGAGGTTTTCTTTGAGATAAGGTGCAACGTCTTCAATCTGCTCTGCAGGTATATCATGCATCTCAGAATTATCAAGTTCCATAAATGCATAACTATCTCCACTACTGTACAAATACATTGCATTTCTCGTAGCTACATCAGCTTGGTCCAAAATAGTACCCGACTTGTAGGTCACTTGTTGATTTCAGCCATCGACAATATTTTTGACCTTGAACGTATAGGTCGCTCCGCCTCTCCCGGTATGCGTATGTGCGATATCAATAACTTTGAGTAATTTCCCCTCAATTTGCAAAATAGTCCCCTTCTTGATCGAAGATGTATCAATTTTCATCAGATCACAATAAAAGTAAAAGTGTGTTAATAACGCCTGTATATAGAGAAAGGAAGAGAAAATGCAAGATAAGTAGAAATATATTGACAAATATCTTGTGTTATTTATATTACCTTTTCACGGGTCGCACGCAAGCGATCGCTCATTACCATTACAAACTTAAAAAAATTTCTATTTATGAACAAATTTTTTGAAAAAACACAAAAGAATGCCCTTATCTCTGTCTATCAGAAAGACGGGATACTACCATTCGCAAAAGCACTCTGTGCACTGGGATGGACAATTTATTCATCAGGAGGTACTGCTAAATTCCTCCATGAAGCATCGATACCCGTCATAGATGTCAGCACGATGGTCGGTGAACCTATCTTGGGACATCGCGTTGTCACCATCTCACGAGAATTGCATGCAGGACTCCTTGCTGACCGACTGAAACCAGAAGATCTCACAGAGCTTGAGTCCCTAGGACTTCCCTTCTTTGGGCTCGTGTGTGTGGACTTTTATCCGCTTATCGAGGAAATCCGCAAACCAGGAGCTACCCTCAATGCAGTGATTGAAAAAACTGATATTGGCGGTCCATTGGCGGCACGATCTGGTGCGAAAGGTAATCGCATAGTTATCTGTGATCCAGCAGATAGAAAAAGTGTTATTGAACTCCTCTCTTCCCATATCTCAACAGAAGATATGCAACAGATCATCAATCAGCTCGCCGCCAAAGCAGAAGCAGTTGTTGCTAACTATGTGTTGCAGTCTGCAACGTATAGAGGAAATGAGGCATTTGCAGGTATAGTCGGTGAAAAAATCGCTGATGTGCGGTATGGTGAAAATCCATGGCAAAAAGGATACGGTCTGTTCAAAGATATGAATCCATCAGACGATCCTTTAGGTGTTTCCCACTGGAAAATAATTGCTGGTAATCCTGGCCATGTGAACTACACCGACGTGGATCGGATGTTGCATACGTTGACGCATAT
>CAZWFZ010000029.1:0-11327 GCA_964633455.1 uncultured Candidatus Peribacteria bacterium
GCCGGCAAGATGTATCATACCACTCTCGGCGTTCCGCTCGCTACCAGCGACCTGCGCGCGCTCGGCTGTTCTCAAAAAGAAATAGACATCGTCTGTCGATATATCAGCATGCATCATAAACCACAAGGACTGCTCGATGGTAAAGAAGAAAATCTCCTCAAAAAACTCAGAAAAATGATTAGTGAATCAGGCGTCGAGCTTGTCCATAATCTCTTTGATCTCAGTATAGCAGACAGAATCGGCCAATATAACCCTATGCAACCACCTGTTATTGATAGTCTGGTTGCTATGCAACAGCAAATCCATGATCTCTATGACTCCGAAGGGAGATTTACGCAATCCAATCTTGCAGTCGACGGGACGATACTCATGGACACCTATGGCATTCCCCCAGGGCGTGAAGTTGGCGAACTCCTCGCACTGGCCTTTGATCGAGTCCTCACAGATATCTCCGGGAGAAATACCAAAGAGCAGATTTTGAGCTTTTTGGAGGGACAGAGAGGGAAGTAGGAAGATAAATACAAAAAAAGCCCCTTAGGCACGTGACCGTCTGGGGTACTTTTCTCTGTGGATACTTTGTGAGTATATACAAATGCAAGTAAAATGAATATCAAATAATATTTATTGACTTTTGATAAGAAATAGATAAGTTATTAGGGCATAAAACCGCAAATATATGAAAATGTCGCAAAACTTTTTAAGTACGGCAAGAGATTGCGCTGAGGCGTGCTTCATCGCTCTCCTGGTATTGGTAATGCTTGACTACCTAGTGGCAAGCAAGGAATACACCTACCCAAGCTCTGAGAAGCTCGAGTCCCAGGGTTTCAAAAAACTCCCAGGCGAAACGCCCGAGGAGCATGCACAGCGAGGTAGGTCGGTGATCGACTTCGCACGCTCAATACCTGGATAATCCTGCTCACCCAAAACTCAAACTTCTGGTCCTGTCGTATTCGGCAGGACTTTTTTTATAGGATAAAGGCTTGCAATTAGCGACGAAAACGATAGTGTGGGTCGACTGAAGTCATTGGTTTTTTAATTGCTTATCTGTTGTACCCATGGGGAAAAAAGCACCGGTATTGTTACTCAAATCTCTTTGATCAAGAGGAAATGCGGGAGATGTCATAGATCTCTCAATTCATTATGTCAACCAAGTTATTGCTCCCCAAGGAATTGGGATGTTTTTTGACAAACAAGCGAAAAACCAACATAGCGCTCAGCTCAAAAAAATAGCGAAAGCTAAAGAAGAGCATCTCGTTGCTATCAAGACCGTCATTGACGAACTCGTAGCTAAGGGCGGATTTACGTTTGCAAAACAAGCTACTGATACCGACAAATTGTATGATAGCATTGATGAAAAAACGCTCGTCCACTATATCGAGCATGCACATCATCTCCATGTAGACAAGAAATCATTCCAATTGCCTGCCAAAATTGAGGCATTGGGGACCTATAGCGTCGTATTCAAACATGAAACTATCGAACAAGAACTCCCCATTGTAGTTACCAAAGCTTAATTAAGGTCTACTCACTTTCTCGACAACCATAAACCCTTCTCTTTGAGAGGGTTTTTTTGACAAATCAGCTCATTTTGCATACAATACAATGGGCCTAGAACTCTCTGATTGCCCTTCTTCACCTCATCCAACCCATGGAACGTAGGCGTATTATTCTCATCTGAATGCTTGGTGCAACAACTCTCTTTGTTGGAGGGATATTTTGACGATACTGGCTATGGACAAATGATTCTCAGCAAGCCCCCCTACCAACACCAGAAGAACATGCGGTAGCACCCCAGACATGATCAACTGACCAAGTACAAGAGGAAATACTCACAAAAACCTGAACTGAGAGTATACCAAAAGCTACTCAGCCTGAAGTCTACACGGCTATCACCCTATTGTTTCCACCGTTCGTCACCAGCGATGCGGTCGCTTCAACGCTCGCCCAGATAGCACAAGACTACCAAGTGGAAGCACAACGAAGAATTAGTGATTCTCTAGAAAGCTACTATAAAGCACTCACTACTATTGGCAAAAAAGGATCTGGCATAGATATCGCACTTGTCCCCACAGATCTCCGATCAGTGTATGAGTCACGAGGATATCATATACCCTTCCAAGACTCGTTGGCTACCCTCTATCATCCCCTTTTTCAAACCTTAGTAGATGACAAGGATGCTACTTTTCTCCCCGTACGAATTGATCCTGCCATCACGGTGTATGCTCATGAGTTGTTCTTGTCCCAACCACAACTGACACTCAGTACGTTGCAAGCAGCACTATTGACCGCACCCAAAGAATGGGAAGTTCCTATGAGTATTGGTTTAGATGCTAGTTCTTGGCCTGCATTGAGCTGATCACAAGAGCCCTACTTTGGATTTGGTGATATGCTTTCCCTCTTCATTAGCCAAGCAAAACGTACTCAAAAAGATTACTTTTTGAGTTTTTTCCTCAATTCTACCTGGCGAGATTATTGACGCTTATTGACAGAAGTTGACAATTGTGGTGGCAATGCTTCATTCTTGAGCTGTGTCGTTGCAAACGGCCATTTGGGGGTGTGATTTAGTTGGATGAGTGATTCTGCAAGTATAGGACAAGCAAGTTGATATACGATTACGCACTTTCCAACTCCCCTACAAGACTACCCGGTCAAAGGACGATGATTTGTTGTCAATAAACAGTCGCCACATCTCAAAAGCGCACTACAACGAACCAAGGGTATGCTTACCTTACAACATACCAATTGACTAGGTACTTGGGCACCTCATTTGCTCCAGGCTGATTATGTTACTCTCCAAACACAACTGGCAGATCACGATTATGCAAGCTGGCAACCCTATCTTACCAAAACTCAACTCTCAACAGGAAGCAATGCACTAGAAAATGACCTCTTGTTACACAAAGTAATACAAGGATCATACAATACAGAAGTCTATCTCCAGAAGAAATAGGTTGGGAGATTTGAATAATCCCCCGGCCTTTATCCCCCTTGCGGGGGTTCGGCCACCCCCTTTCTAAAAAGGGGGAACACTATTTTTGATATCTGGTCCCAAAAGAGAGGAAGTTGAGATTTGATTATTTGTATATTTGCTACTTTGTCTATTTGATAGTTCTCCCAAGTACATGACGGTCTGTTCGTTTATACACTCCTCAACGAACGAGCAGATAAACTAGTATAACACCAATTCCACTTACAAACCATCCGTACAGCGTTAACAACGGCCACAGGAGTAAGAATAACAACAAGATCACAGAAAATTTGACTCAAGGGAGGTCTGCTAACGTATGCAGTTGTTCCACAATAGCGCCACACACACTTTCATCCAAAAATGATTTTTGAGCAACAAGATCATCTATCATCATTGCTTTGTATTGGCTTACTCTGGAGGTAAACACTCATCGTAATTGTTGTATATCAGATCAAGTAGCAATAGGTTGTGCAGGTTGTTGAATAGGTTGGACATTTGCTGTAGCTGCTTGTCGACGAGGCAATACGTTGGACATAAATGTACTCACTCCATGAGACATCACCGAACAGTCAATGCCAATAGGACGAAAGCTCGCACCAATCCCAAATGCAACGGCTAATGCCAAAGAAACCATATAGATGGGGACGCCTGTCGTAATCAATATCCCCAGTCCATACATAGCTCTATAACGCAAAAAATGATGCTTCATCCAAAGTACGTAGGCTATACCACCATGCAAAATCGATAAACTCAACAACTTAAAAAGAAAACTATGGTTGCTTATTTCTGCTCAACTGAGTAGGTAATAATAGGTACTCCACGCTAACATCTGTACCAATAGTCACCACAAGACGTATCTCAACACAACACGCACAAACACCTCTTGATATTCAATTGCCAACAAAGTAAGTACTACCAATGAAATTGTCATCCAGATTGCTGCTTGCGCAATTGCATCAACTCCTTGAAATGAGGTGGTCATCAACCAAACACTTGACCATGCATAGAGCAACAAGGCAATCGTTCGGACATAGGTTCTTCTTTGTTTCAAAACGGTGACCATCATACCAACTAATCTAAAACCACTCTATCACTGACGATGTTGAATGAGCTCATCTTCTCGTTTATCAAGCTCAAGTGAAATTTGATTCTTCCCATGTGAAGGAGCAGCAAAAACAGTACCGAGTGTTTTGGCAAATTCGGACATTCCCAAGAGAAACATATCCTTAATCAAAAACATTACATCTTCTTTGTGTTTAGTAGTTTGTTTGTGGCTTGAACTTGCAAATTGGTCTAAACTGGTTTCACTCATCATAAGAGAAAAAATAAAATTATTTTGCAACTATCATTCTCTGGGTCCTGAAGAGATATACTTCTGCTTTGCCATGCACATCATACTTTTGTTTGAGATCATAGAGTGCAGATTTTGCATCACTTACTCCTGCCGTTTTGGGGAGAATTACCCCCGACTGGTTGGTATCAGATGCAACTACCGCAAAGCCAAATTCATCAGTTGGCACATTCATTGCCTCGCTAAGATCATGCACCTCAGTAATATCTGACACAACATCCACTACCATATATCTTGTCTTTTTGAGCTGGTCATCCGAGAAACTAGCATACAAACTTTCAACCAACTCATGCAATGGCTTATCTGTAGTCACTACTCATTGAGAAAAAATGAGTTGTTGATTCTCTCAAAATCCAGAAAAGAAGACTCATTTGAGTTCGTCAGGGGTGTACGTTGCATACAATGCTTTTTTAATTTTCTCGAGCATACGACACGGGTAAGAAACAAAGTAGAGTAAGTATACACACTTTTTTTGTAGGGTCAAATTTATGGGTTATTTTTTGGTCATATGATACTTGATGAGAGGCATGAAACGGACATACTCTACCAACTGCAAACCACTAAATCTACCAATCAAAACACTCAAAATAATACACAAAAGAGTAATTTCGGGATATCCAAGAATGATATTTTGAATCCAGATACTTTCTACAAACCAGTAAACACCAAGGCTAATCAAGATAAGTTGGAGAAGTCACCATCGCCATCCTCACTCACTGAAAGACGTTTTTGGGGTAAATACTTGTCTAGCTACAATAAGCATATACAAACAGAAAATGATCCCACTCGGCGCAACAAAAATCTCTCGCTGTGCAGGCACATTGGGGGTAGCTTGTCCCAAATATCCATAAAGTGCGAAGGCAAATATGACACCGAGCATGTACAAGGTTAACGTCAATGCTATTTTTGCACTATACAACAAAAATATCTTTTTGCTAAAGTATCTCACAAACAACGTCGCAATTGTTCAAGATGCAAGGAGAATAAGCGTAGGCTCTATGCCAGCAATATGCAGTGCAATTCCTAGCATCAATGGATTAAATATACCAAATACACTCATACCTATAATCTGTCTCAGTGCTGACAAAAGCACAGCCAAACAAGGAATGAGTAACATCCAGGTCAACATAGAAAGTGGAAAACCTGTATAGAGCAAATAATCAATCGCGTAGGAGACGGGTGACTGTCGTGCTTGCTCATTCGCCGTCACTGAAAAGGTTTGAATAACATCCACCTCTCCCAATGATTTTCCAAATGCTAACGCCGAAAGAAGGATATTGATATGGTTAGGTTTGATCACGGCAAGTTGGGTAATTCACAAGGTGTTTTGGTATCTTGAAGAAATTCTCCTAAAGGTACTCTGCGATAAGGGGGCAGTTGTATAAATGGTTTTGTCTTGGAGACTGAGAGAAATAGCATCAAAAATACTCCCTATTGATGAACTATTGATGAGAATAATATCAGCGTCAGTAAGCAAAAAAGGTTCTTTGGCAAAGATCGTCTGTCGTGTTTCTCATCATGCATCACGTTCTACAACTCCAATTCATTGTTTGGCTAATTCCGGTTTCATGATTTCCATATCAGGCAATGGCTCACCTACATACGTTAAAATACGATCAAATGCATGTACTATCTGACGTATACCCGTAGTACACGAAGGAGAAAGAATAACTTGTTGGACAAATATATACTCACCTGAAGACAAAAATGTGTAGGTGTAATTGGATTCATTCGTTGAAAAGAGGACGCTCTGATTGTACTCAATACGTGTTTCAATAGTTGCTCAACTCGGCAGTGTGGGAGTAGCAAACACTTCTGGTATTTGTGTTTTGAACACTTGTCTAGGTGTCATTTGCGTCAAAAAATCTCGATCACAGCTAGCCTCCTCCTGTGCAAATACCACAGGCGTAAGAGAAAAAATACTTATCAAGCCGATCAAAGTGAATTGCTTGAAGAAAGAACTGTTGAGAATTGGTACTAAATACATACACATGAATAACTTTTAGTGAAGCAAAAACCTATGCAGAAACTAGCATTTACCATAGCAAAAACCAAAGGAAATGCAAGAGTTGGGGAATTCACGCACAATGGCATCACCATACAGACGCCTTGTTTCATGCCGGTAGGTACCCAAGCAACCATCAAAGCATTACCGCTTGAGTTTCTCTCAAGTGACTATTTGTGAACGAGCTCACCTGTGCAACTCATTCTCAACAATACCTTTCATCTCCACTTACATCCTGGAGAAGATATCATAGAAAAATTGGGAGGTATGCATCGTTTTCAAAACTGGGATGGACTTATTTTGACCGATAGTTGAGGTTTCCAAGTGTTTAGTCTCTGACTCAGCAAAACGTGAAAAGCACTAGCCAAATTACGTGAAGATGGTGTCCAATTTAAGTCGCCAAGTGATGGATCAGTGCACTTTTTTAGTCCTTGCGGGACGGTTGATATCCAACGCAAACTTGGCTCAGATATTATGATGATGCTAGATGTTTGCTCGCCTGTAGTCAATATCACCAAGAGAAAAGTAGCTGAACATATGGCTACGACGCACCGTCGAGCAAAAGAACAATTTGAGTATCATACCAGTATCTATAACAAATGTCGTGGTGCGCTTTTTCCTATTGTACAAGGTGGACTGTATCCCGACTTGAGAAAGGAATCTGCAGAGGCACTTAGCCCTTTCGCGCGTGATGGTATTGCGATTGGTGGATTGAGTGTAGGTGAAACAAGAGAGGAAATGTACGCTGCCCTCGATAATGTGGTGCCTCATCTCCCAACACAGGTACCAAGGTATCTCATGGGTGTAGGCACACCAGATGATCTCCGTGAGTCCATAATGCGCTGAATTGACCTTTTTGATTGCGTCATGCCGACGAGATTGGGAAGACATGGTAATGCGTTCACCACCCATGGCACTATCAAACTCAAAAATGCTGGATACAAAACTGATGATACGCCACTGGATGCTACCTGTAACTGTCACACCTGTCGTCATTTCACCAAAGCATATCTCCATCACCTGACCAAACAGGATGAAATGTTGGGAGCTACGTTGCTTTCATTACACAATATTGCCTTTTTGCATCGCCTCGTCCAAGAAATCAGAGCAGAAATACTTCAAAATGATTAAAAGTCAATAAAAATCCCCAAACTAAGTAACCCAAAAGTTGTACAATTAATGTTTTTGAGTAGAGTTATATTACCTTTAGTAACTTGTGTTCTATGGCAGAAACCACTACTCCTCCCTCAGGAGATACAGAGACCAAAAAAGACAACATAGTCACTCCTGATGATAAACAGGTATTGATTGATGATCTCAAAAAAACTATGCACGATATGGGGCGTATACCTGCAATCGTCATGGCTCCTATCATCGCCTATGTAGCTTCTCAATATGAAAAAATCCCCGAATGACGTAGAGAAAAATTACAAACAATTGCAGCTTCACTCAAAACAAAATGAATTGAGGGACTCTCTGCACTCAAAACTTGGTTTGCAGAAAATCATACAACACCAGCGACTGGTGCAACTGCGAATACGACTCAAACAGACACCGTTGCTCCAACTTCTCCTGAAGAAAAGAAAGTAGTTGCACAACCTGTGTCTACAATCAAAAAAGATAAAGCACCCGCTACCGTAGTGTCCAAAACGGAAAAAAAGAAGAAAATAAAAAAAGAGACAGAGAAGAAAATACATACGTCGCACTCCAAAAAAGCTTCAAAAATCAAGAAATAATACTATTTTTCAATATTTTGGACCAAATAGTCAGTTGTGAATCACTTTTCATGTAATTCTTGAATAAGAAGGTTGTAGTCATTTGCTAATTTCTCCAATCCGTCCATCGACGAAGGAATATCTTGTGATGATTGTGGTGTCCATACAATAAACTCTTGTTTTTTGGTATCTTTTGCGTTCTGTTTAGCTTTCGTCACAAGATTCTGCATAGTCTCTTCATCTCTATCAATGTGCTCATCAGTAACTGCGCATTTTCCTTTGTCGGCTTGCGTAACAGGTCCTCATCACAAGTATTGTAAAGCATATTTCACATCTCTTGCGGGTCAATGCGTAGCATATCTTTTTGCTTTTTCTCTCTCATCCTTATCGTATCTATCCCAGGGGTCTAGCTTGACGAGTTCCCAATATCCCTTATACTTTTTGTTCTCCATGAGTTTGATAAAATCCTGGAATACATAGCTTTCTACCAACATATGTTCAGCTACTTGTTTAAGCTGGCTTATCTTTTGCAAAAATACGAGAAGGAGTTGTTGCTCTTTGGGATCTTTGATCTTGGGTAATATATCATTTTTGTACTGCCAATATTGGGTGTCTAGTGATTTTATTTTTGCTGAAAGCCACGTACGGTGGAGTTGCGCTACTTCGACAGCGATTTTTTGTTGAAGCGCAAGATCTTCTCTCACAAGCCTTTCTTCTCTCAAATATGCACCTCTGGGAAGTTGTTTTGCTTGTTTCATAAAATCCACTCGATGAAGATCTGCCTTTTTGATAGCGTCTTCCAAAGCTACACGCTTGGTGGCGAGTACTTCTAGTACCGGGTCTTGAGTAAACATGATTTCACGTTGAAACATCGCAAGTTCCTGATGGAGATGGGCAAAAGATGCCTCTTGCGATGTTTCTTCGTGGAGATGCTCTTCTCTCGAATCGCTCATAGAAGTACAAAAAAATGAAATGAGTTGTGACACTCGCAACCTGCTAGGGAAAAAATGACCCCTAGAAACTACTTCCTAAAGGTCATTTACTGAAGACAAAAGGATTAGGTCTGTCTTCCCTCCACCTGAGGCGCAAACATATAATACATTATTTTAGTATTTTGTCAACTATTTAGAGAGAAAGTGAAATCTTCCTTTTCCAAAAAGGCAGGGCTTGAATTTGTGGTGCATGGGTCACGCAATAAAAAGGAATATCTTTTTGAATCAATGCATCTTGGAGTACTTGCGCCACTTGCGCTATGGTATCAGCGTCCAAACTATTCATTGTTTCATCCAAGAAGACAAATTTAGCACGGAATAGTCATGTCACCGCCATAATCCAGGCAAACTTGAGAATAGATTTCTGCCCACCACTCAAGGATTTTACAGGTCTTTTGCCTTTTTCATCATGAACCTCAATAGCGAGTTCCATCTTTTCATCACTCGCTTGGGGAAGATAGAAATGTACGGTGTAGTCAACCATTTGTGCCAAAAAAGCGTTGATCAACGTCTCGAGTTGAGGTAGGAAATCATCCAATACCACATACAAGAGTTCTTTGGAGAAAATATCTGCTAATTGCTTGAGCATAACGTCTTGTTGCTCTAATTTTTTGAACGTAGTTTGTGCTACGGTTCGTTCATCGATGAGCTGCCCCAAAAGCATACACTGTACGTCAATAGCAGCAATATGTTGTTTGGTAGCATCCAAAATATCCTTAGGAACTGATGAGTCCGGTGCGGTAGATTGTGCCTGCAAGGTAAGTACTTGTTGTTGCACCAATAAATCTTGGAGTGTTTCATCAATCTGTGTATAGGCAGCTTCGAGCGTTGCACGCTCTTGGAGTTGCTGTTGTGCAGATGCTTGTTGCTGCATCACGTGCATATATTGTTGTTCAACGCGTGAGAGATCACTTTGCAACGTCTGTAGTTGTCCAATATGGGCCGTCAACTCCGCATGAGGGACACGTTTAAACCAAGCTAACAACTCATCAATTTCTTGTTGTTGCGTGGTGATAAGCGCCTCTTGTTGGTTTCTACGCTGTTGCAGTTCTTCTCAACGTTTCTCTAAACGAACATACTGTTCTTGAAGTGTGTCGACTTGTGTTTGCAATCAAGATACAGAAGCTCATTTGATGAGTTCTATGTAAGGACAGTTCCCCTCTATTTTTTTGCAAAAAAAATCGTCTCTTTTCTCAATACTGGCCAGCAAAGATTTTTTCTGTGCTTCAGATTGGGTCAGTTGCGTCTGGACAAGCGCAATTTGTTCATCCAGTTGTACCAGTGTTTCTTTGGCGGAGACTAGTTGTTGTTTGGAAAGTTGCCCTTGTTGCTTGCGTTGGTCGACGATGTCTTTGGCTTGTTCGAGGGTGATATCCGTTGCTCAATCGTCAGTAAATGCGGTGAGGGGAAATCAATTGTGTGCTTGAGTTATCTCTTGTTGCAACACCTCTATTCTCGCTTTGTGTGCATCAAGCTGATCAGAATTTCAAGTTACTTCTAGGCGAGTTAGTTTTTGTCTACTTGTGTCTATCTCTTGTTTGCGCGCTTGTGCAGTTTGTATACGCAAAGTTAGTTCTTGTGCTTGTTTGGTATATGCTTCTTGGCGTCATTGTTGCTCGAGTAAACGAGTGATTTGTTGATCCAGCCAACTAAGCGTCTCCTCACTCTGCTCTTTTTGGTATCATGAAAGTATGTCACCACGCATACGCACTTCTTGCCCAAAAAGATCACTATCTTGCAGAAATACCTGCGAAAGATAACTTTGTAAAAGTGCTTGTTGGGTGGATGGATATTGTTTGCATAAAGCATGTAACTGAGCGGTAGCTTGTGCAACACGTTGCATATGCACGCGCAACTTGTTGTCTCGTGGAGTTTGATCAGCAAGCAGTTTGAGCGATGCTTGGGTCTCTCTCCTACGTTCGAGTAGTTTTTCTTTGGCTTCATCTATACCTAGGAGACCAAATAAGTGCTTGAATACCTGGACTCTCTCAGCGGGGGTGAGATCAAAAACGCTATCCGCTTCTTGTACCAAAAAGTTGAGACTCGTCACGACTTCTTTGGGAGGAAGAAGGTCTAGGATGGCTTGATCAGTTTCTCTCTGTGAACCACAGAGATGCTCCTCGAGATGTGGGAGCAAGAGGGCAAGTGATGCTCATTGGACAAGTACTTCTTCTCACCATTGCTCACGGGTGAAAGTATACCATGTATCGAGCGACCATGCCAGTGAAAAGATGCGTGTCTGGACACTCTCCGCACCTGCAGGAGATCTTTTGATCACTCTATGTACTGCTCGCAA
>CAZWFZ010000029.1:11337-11790 GCA_964633455.1 uncultured Candidatus Peribacteria bacterium
TTCACCACGCGTTGCGAGACGATTGAGTACAGGTCTATTTTGAATTTTATATAAGCCAAATAACGGTCCATCAAAAAACAAAAAACTCTTTCACGTACCAATCGGAGCGGTAATCAAGGTTGCGCCAGGTAAAACGTTCAGCAAGACAGGACGCTCTACCAAGGGTCAGATATTATCATACGATGCGGCCAGAAGTTGCATACCAAAAAAATACCAAAATAACTGATGCTAGAATACTGAAGTAGTGCCGAAAAGAAAGACTGAAGCCTACAGAAAAATTTGCAAAAAAAATCCCTGACAATACGCCAGGGATGAAACGGTTTAATTATTTTTGCTCCAGGTGCACGACGGGGATGTAATATCCTGGCCAGCGGGCGGAGCGTTTTTTTTTGTTACTCCAGCGGAGGCGGTCGGCCGGGCTGGGTAACGATTTTCTGGTTGTTGCCCCGTCGC
>CAZWFZ010000030.1:0-3122 GCA_964633455.1 uncultured Candidatus Peribacteria bacterium
TCAGGATGACAACGTACTTGATAATTTGACAAACCATTGCCCAAAGCATATACTTAGAGAGTCCTATTTTGTATCTGGTACGCCCATGCACAAACCATTGAGAACTCTTTGATTGTATACGTTTTTGGTGATTTGGACTATCATCATTTTCTGAATTGTCTTTGCTCGCGTGGCATTGAACGACAAAACACAAATGTCACTCTTACGTGATGTGCCAGCCATACATTACTTGCTTGTAGCGATAGGTGTGGCTCCAGATACACTACAAACTGCTCAATGAGATCAAAGAGTTTCACTCACTGATCGTTTGCAAAATTTTTTGCAGTGGAAACTGTCAGGAAAGAATCAGTGAAGTGAATACTGGCTCAAACTAGGTGATGATAAAGATCAAATTCGCTTGTACTCACCCGTGTATATGTTTCAAGGACTAGTAAGTAGCTGAGCAAGTTATGTGCATATCTACTATAGCCATCCTGGCAGAGATCGTCAAAAAGAATTGTTGGTTGACACCATTAGTGAGGATAATACCTGGCAATATGAAGTCAGTCTCGGAAAAGAGACTATGTATAATGGAAACAATGAATACTTGATAGAAGTGGTTTTTGCTGACGGCTCCAAAATTGAAAGACGTGTGCAGTTGCAGGTTGACTATCAACGTATTGAAGTTGGTAAAACTATTCTTTACTTAGACCCGCATTATATTCCTGTTGAGTGAGATGAAGATATCTTACTCGAGATAGCTGATTTCGACCGTACTCCGACTAATCTCATCACGTATGGATGTGATACTTCCCAACCCCAACAAGGCGTACTGATTGAACATGATTATCAGTTTACTACTGTCCCAGCGTGCATGAGTTTTTCTCTCAAAAAACAGTATCTCTTGCGATATGCATTCCGTCAAAAACAGACTGATGCATTTATATATGATATTATGCTACCTAATGGTGAGGTACTCAGAGAGAATTTTCCACTCTATGTGATAGAAATGTGAAATATCTATTTGGGCCTTGTATTTCGAGACGAGCAAACACACATTCTCAAAACACTTCGTGCTTTGGGGGATATGCTGAGATACGAATTACAAATTGATCGATATGATACACAGCAACAACTCTCTCTAGTCAAAATTCGTCATCAAAATGGTCATACGTTGACGATAGAAACACAAAGAGAAAAACTCATTGTATACATGTACAAAGATTGGGATAATTACTATGCACTTATCCACCCAGGCCTGCGTTATCAATACTATCTCAAAGGTGTTCGTGATAGTTGGAGAAAAATAAAAGAAGGTTCATTTCATGCTTTGACGCAACGTGTTATTGCACCTGGTAATGAACAATCTGCAACGTATTGATTCACTCTGTGACTTTCAGGTTCTCTTCTGCAGATCAGCGATGGGTTTCAACAAACACAGGTAGAAATGTTTGCGCTTGGTGTGATTGGAAAAACACAACTTACGACGTTCCCACTTGATCAACCTAGCACATGCGAGACAATTGAAGCAAATTTTTTCCGCAATCTTTCGGGCAGTATTGCTCAGCAATGAGTGAGAACAAACTCCTTATGGTTGGTGGGAAAGTGAGCATGGGCAAGTAATCTTTCACTTTTCCATAATGGTGAAACTGCACCTATTACCTTTGATCAATACTATCAAGGCACGTTTTCCATTCAATTAATGAAGTCAAAACAAACACTTGTCTCAGGAGAAAACATCTATACTATCATAGCTACTGATCAGCGATGACAGGAAATTTGCAGAAAAGAAATGCGCATAGCAGTCGAATAACATGTATTGTTTTTAAATTTCCAATATACAAAAGGATGTCCACCACACCTACAAATTTAGTGTTATCTTCACTCTATCTCAATTGACTTACGTATCATCATCATGATGAATATGGCAAACCTATAGCAGAATTTCTCAACGTCAAGTGAGCAGAGCTGTATGTACAGAAGTGATTCAGACTCATCGGTTCACCAGAGGATCTGATTCAAAAAAGAGGTAATCCATTCTTGTCGAAATGTATGGATGGAAGAACAGAAAATATCATCGAAGGACAAGAGATCGGAGGATCTTTACCTGGATGAGGAGCAGGCGCATTGATTTTTTTGATTGCAACTCTCACGGAATGTTTCGGGTATGATAAATCTGCGCTAGTGAGTGAAATAGTCTATGCAGTCCTCGCAAAATTTGAAGCAAGATATGGGATATTCCAAATATATTGGCATGTTGACACACACCATACATGACTCATACATGACGACCAAGGTATTTGTAAGTGTGGTTGCGGATTCCTAGCACAAGCATTAGTAAAAACTCCTGACAACAAGATGAATACCTATGGTTTATATCCTTGGGGAGTGGATCTCGTAGCAGAAATTATTTGTAAGTCCAAGTATGCTGGCCCTCCAGAGATGCTTCCAGGAGATCACATAGAGAAAGCATTGTTTGTGATTGAAGACATCGAAGATGTGCCTTTGACCTATATGGTTGATAAACAAGTAGAAATCGAAGGTGAAGTGGTACAGGCATTTGTGATTAACAGGAGAAACATCAAATTCCTTTTGAGAAGAATGCTCGAGAAAACTCTAAAGATAGTGATGGCTGACGAAAAATATTATGGAGCTCTCGACTTTGAACACAATAAACTCAAATACTACAGAAGTGGCAAGGCAATTGACCACACCAACGAAGAAACGTTGCGTGAAAGTATGATAGGATGTGCAGACACCATTATTACCAAGACATATTTTGATATTATGGAGCGCTCAATTACACAGGTCAAGAATGCTATTGCTAGAATTGTCCCTATTTTCCGTAATAGACTTGATGATAATCATCGTCCTTGTATTTCTTCGCACCATATTCCCGATGTGGACGTCTTGGTATAATATTTGCTTGTAAACATAAAAGAAACTTTTAATCTTACCATCATCATGAGGATTTTCTCTGCATTCAATACGAATAGCAAAGATCAGTTACTTGTAGAGTATCGTTGATTATTTTGAGATGATGCAGTCATCCTCGTTTCTAGATCCAAACTCTATTATTATACTCATATTGGGCGAGTAGTTTTTTTATATTTTTTGGCACTAGCAGTTTCGTTGTATGCAAT
>CAZWFZ010000030.1:3222-5375 GCA_964633455.1 uncultured Candidatus Peribacteria bacterium
AAAGAAATGCAAAAGCTCCATGCAGATAAAATTAAATCAGTTACTATTCAGAAATCAGGACTACTCAATAGTTTCTTGGATATTGGATCCATTACTTTCATTGCCGAATGAGACAATGAAAGAGGCGACATCACCATGGATTATGTAGATGCAATCGAAGCACAAGAAAAGCAAGTGTTGCACGTTTTGTGACTTGATAAGATTGGATAATGCGAGCTTTTTCGAGAGAGAATATACAAAGAATCGATGTCTATCTCTCTTGGATGATTATATTATTCTTGTTGTGTTGTGTTGGTATCAATATCTATATTGTTCAGTATAGTAAGCCGTATATTACTACATTACCTCCTGTGCAGGTAGAACGAGGAATCATATTGTGAGCATCCGTGAAACATGATGGCGAACTTTCTCCTTTATTACAACAAAGAGTAGACGAAGGCAATGCCGCCTATCAAAACGGTTTGTTACAACGTCTTTTGGTAAGTTGATTTGATGCGGGCCCAGAATATCAAGAAGCAACATCTATGGCGTGATATCTTTTGGAGCACAATTTTCCAGACACGAAATTATTGATAGATGGGCAAGGTTTAGATACGTATGATAGTCTTCGAAGAGCAAAACATATGCATGGCATTGAGCAAGGAATCATTTTCACCCAGTCGTTTCACCTTGCAAGAAGCCTGTATATAGCCAGGAAATTGTGAATGGATGCACGATGATATCCAGTCGATCTAGAACGACCTACACCACTTGGTCTCAATTTCGTAAGGGAGTTTTTCGCTCGTATCAAGGCATTTGTGGAAATAGAATTTAGAATCAAGACTCCAGACTCCAGAAACTAGAGCAGTTGAGTATTCATTATTTTTGGCTATACTCTGAGAACTTTATTGCATTACTGACACTGCTGTAGCTACTCATCCTTGGTTGCATCTTGTTAGTTCCAAACTTCATTTACCTAGTTAATTATAGTATGACAGAAATCCCTCTCAAAATATTCTTGGTACAAGTCATTACGCATCAGTGGGAGAAAGTACTGATCGAACAAAAAATGGAAGAACTTGATCAATTAGTACGTACGTACGGTGGATTGACCATAGTGGAAATTGTCCAACAAAGAGCCAAACCGGATTATCAATTTTTTGTAGGGAAAGGGAAACTCGAAGAAATTGCTCTTCAGATGCAAGCACAATGAGCAACTCTCCTCATTATCGACAATATCCTCAAGCCACAGCAGATTTACAAAGTAAACGAATTTCTGAAGCCATACAAATTAGAGGCTTGGGATAGAGTAGACCTCATATTGAAAATTTTTGATCGTCATGCAACAAGTATGGAAGCGAGACTCCAAATTGAGCTCGCAGCGATCAGACATATGTGACCACGTATTTTTGGTATGGGTATGGAACTCTCACGTCAGTGATGAGGCAAAGGAAATGTGCGTGGTATTGGAGAAACCAACACCGAACGTATGCGTAGACATCTTGCCCAGAGAAAAGAACAAGTAGTAGAAAAACTCCAGCAATACGAGCATATGAGAGCGGTCCATAGAGCAGCGAGAAAAAGATCCCAGTTACCTACTGTCTGACTTGTCTGATACACTAATGCAGGCAAATCATCTCTCATGCATGCACTGACCAAGAAAGATGTCCTCATCGAAGACAAGCTGTTTGCGACGCTCGGTACCACCGTTGGGAAACTTCGAATTGCAGATACAGATACCTCCAAGCCAGGTAAGGAGGTGCTGATCAATGATACTATTTGATTTATGAGAGACTTGCCACCTGATCTGATTCAGGCTTTCAAATCGACCCTCGAAGACAGCATTGAAGCAGACTTATTACTCCATGTCATTGATGCCGGTGATCCATTGGTACACGACAAAATAGAAGTAGTTGAAACTATCTTAGATGAGATATGAGCGAAGCAAACGAGGCGACGAGTCTTCAACAAGATAGATACAATTGATCAAGCCACTCTCGCTTTGTTGACGCATATGTATCAGGAGAAAAATTGTTTTTTTGTTTCGGCAGTGAGTTGAAAAGGTATAGCAGATCTGACGCACGCTTTGTGAATACGTGTTACTTAAGCTACTCTATGCTTTTGATGGGTAGTTGTTGTTCTTGGGTCAGTGGACATTTCTCGGAAGTTTGATT
>CAZWFZ010000030.1:5475-6737 GCA_964633455.1 uncultured Candidatus Peribacteria bacterium
GGGACCAGAAAATGCGTTATTGGAGAGAAATAATTCTTGTAGTTGTGAGAGATTCCCAAGCTCCTTGGGGAGTGGGCCTTCGAAAGCATTATTGAATAACCACAATCGTTTGACACTACTTAATCATCCTATCGCAACAGGAATTTTGCCACTCAAGTTGTTATTATTGAGAAGCAACCATTGTGCTATTTTGAGATTACCCAACGTGGTGGGTAGGGGTCAGGAGAGGGAGTTGTTACTCATATTGAGTTGCGCAAGTTCAGTCAGATTACCAAGCGCATCAGGGAGAGCGCCTACGAGATTATTGCTTTGTAGACGAAGATAGGTGACACGTTTATTTCCGCATACCACGCCAAACCAACTGCATGCTTTGTTGGTCAAGAGCCAGTCGGTCTTTTGTGTCCATTTACTTCCGTTGGTGGCGTTGTAGAGAGCAACTAATGCTTCGCAGTCTCCTTTTTCCATATCGGTGACGGTCGCACAGCCTGCCAAAAGACACTCGAGTGTCTCCTCACCTTCACTGCAGGTGTCTCAAAATACTGCTGTTTCTTCTTTTGGTGCAGTGATTTCTTGGTTATCTGTAGGCGCTGTTTGGTCTCCTGCAACAGCAAAACCTTGCAACTCAAACGTCTCTTGCGAATGTGAACTATCATATCGATAATTACTTACCATGCCTAGAGCAACTGCACTGATGCAGAGATAGGCTGTTTTGGTGAGATGAAGCATGCTACTTGAAACTAAATAAATAGTCTGTTCGTTGTATGCAGTATAGATAATCTGATCTTAATTGTCAAAGCGAAAGTAGGAGCTTTTCCTTGCACACGTCTTGATAATGAGTACAAACAGGGTTGCCCTATTTTTCTAGTTATTTTTTATAGCAAAACGACGTTCATGCCACCCAAGAAGAAGTTACCCATGCCTCCCGCTCAGCCAGGCGATTCTATGAGTATTCATGGGATTAGAACACATAATCTCAAAGATATTGATATTACCCTGCCCAAGAACAAGATCATCACCATCACCTGAGTTTCTGGCTCAGGTAAGTCGTCTTTGGCGTTTGATACGATCTACAAGGAGGGGCAGTTTCGTTATATTGAATCACTCAGTTCCTATCTGAGACAGTTTTTCAATTTGGGGACGAGACCAGAGATTGATTATTCTGTGTGATTGAGTCCTGCGATTGCTATTGAGCAAAACAAACGCGTGGGCAATGCGAGATCGACCGTTGGGACACTGACAGAGATCGATGATTATTTGAGACT
>CAZWFZ010000030.1:6837-11695 GCA_964633455.1 uncultured Candidatus Peribacteria bacterium
ATCAATCAAAGCACCCGCACGAGACTCAAGGATGATATCATCAAGATGCTCGGTAGAACAGAAAAGTTTGGGGTATTCGTCCAAGATGCAGTCCAAAAAAAAGAATCTGCCAACGAAGCATATCATGTGGTATTGCTGCATGGCTACCAGGGTAGACCTGAGAATAACTGGTTTCCTTGGCTAGCAGAGACACTCAAACAACGTGGGTGTCGCGTGGATGTGCCTGAGCTTCCTAGCTCTGATCGTCCCGATATTGACCAACAAGTAGAAGCAGTACGCAAACAAATCAAACTCACGGAACGTACGATTATTTTGGGGCACGGTTTGGGAGGAGTGATTGCACAGAAAATCGTAGAGCAGTCCAAAACACCTATCGCAGGTATGATTCTCGTGTCGTCGTATTGCCAACCCAAACTCAAATCGTGAAGACGTGCCTATATGATGACGAGTGACCGATTGTTCGATGCAGAGAAAATCAAACGCAATGCGCCTCTGCGTATGGTACTTCATGATGATAATGATACCGAAGTCCCCAAGGCGCAAGCCAAACAAATGCAAGAAATGTATGATGCACATTTGATTACTACGACGGCTCGTGAGGAACATTTTTGCGCAGTTGAAGAACCTGAAATTCTCGATATTTTTGAGCAATATTTTGGCGTTACCAACTCGACCGTACACATAGTGCCCACGAGGACACCTGAGAGATTGACGCGGTACACCGACAAATACTACTGCCCCAAAGATAATATTGCCTATCCCGAATTCACACCTCAGCATTTCAGTGCCAACAGACAGGATGGTGCATGTACCAAATGCCATGGGCTTGGCGAAGTGCTTCAAGTAGATTTCCAAAAAGTCCTTGATCATTTTTCTCCCTACAAACAGGCTATCTTGCCTCGACGTGAATCACAACTGGGGCAAGCTATCTTACAAAAACTCGCACAAAAATATGACGTCAATGATTCGCTCGTGTGGAAAGATCTGCCAGATCGATTTAGAGAAGTGGTCTTACAAGGTGATAATGAACTCATCAAACTCAGTCTGTGAGGCGGCAAATTTACGAGTATGTACTATCGTGGCGTAGAGGATGTGTTGACTAGCCAATACCAAAAAGGTATTCTGACCGTTGATTTCCAGGCGATGCTTGATATTAGACCATGTCCTACGTGCGGTGGAGCAAAGATTAGACAAGAGAGTTTACATGTCTTCCTCGTGCCACGCACCAAAAAAGAAATAGATGTATTGATGCACATGGATGAACTCAAAGAAAAATACTCACTGTTTGATTTACAGAGATTGCCTATTTCACAACTTGTCGGCGTCATGGATCGTTTTCAAACTGACCATCCCCAACAGATGTTGGCACAGAAAATTGTACGTCCTTTGCTCAATAGAGCTGAGACAATTGCTACCTTGGGTCTAGGTTATTTGCAGACGATGAGACAAATTGACTCTCTTTCGGGAGGAGAGATCCAAAGATTGAGACTAGCTAAGCAACTGGGGAATAAACTAACGGGCATTATCTATGTCTTGGATGAGCCTACGATTGGACTAGATGATGGCGAAATTGTCCAAGTGATCGATGCTATCAAACAACTCAAAATGCTGGGAAATTCTATTATTGTCGTAGAGCACAATGATACCTTTATCAAAGCAAGTGAGTGGATTGTGGAGGTAGGACCTGGTGCTGGAGATTTCTGAGGCAAGATATTATTCAATGGTCCCATGGAAGAGTTCCTCATGGCAGACACGTTGACTGCACAGTATATTACGTGAAAAAAGAAAGTGCAAGCTGAATTTGATCACACGCCCTCGCGCTATGAAGTAAATATCAAGAAAGCTACCAAACATAATCTCAAGTGAATTGATGTTTCTTTCAAACTGGGTAGTTTCACGGCTATTACCTGAGCCTCAGGTGCTGGCAAAACGACGTTGCTCTATCATACCCTCTATAAATTCCTCAATGACAAACAACAATTTATTCAATGATACATTAGATTACAACTCCTCAAAGAAGGACTCAATCGACAAGAAATTTTGCAAGCATCGATCGTCAAAAGAGAAAAATATGAACACCTCGAACAACTTGCTCTCCAAGAATTTTATAACCATTTATGAGTAGAGACTATCACTGGATTTGAAGAGATTGATAATGTCGTCTATGTGGATCAAACCAGTATAGGCAAGACGCCGAGGAGTTGTCCTGCCACTTTCATAGGGGTGTTTGATGATATTAGAAAGATGTATGCAAATGTTCCTGAAGCCAAAATGCTTGCGTTCAATGCAGGGTATTTTAGTTTCAATTCGAGCAAAGGGGCTTGTCCTGAGTGCCAATGATATGGCTACAAAAAAGTTGAGTTACAATTTTTACCCGACACGTATGTGCCTTGTGTGTTGTGTAAATGAAATAGATACAAACCTGAAATTCTGGATATCAAGTGGCATGGGAAATCTATTGCTGAAATTTTGGAGATGTATGTGATGGACGCCTATGAACTGTTTGGTAATATTTGATTTATTGCAGAAAAACTTCATTTCTTGTGCGAAATAGGTCTAGGATACTTGAGAATGGGGCAACCAGCGCATACCCTTTCGGGTGGTGAATCACAAAGAATCAAGCTTGTGAAACATCTCCTCAAGCAATACAGAGGACACACTATGTATTTCTTGGATGAGCCCACTGTTGGCTTGCACCCGAGTGATATTGAGAAGTTGCTCAAAGTACTCAAACAATTCTTGGATAAGTGAGATACTATTCTCATGATCGAACATGAAAGAAATCTTTTGCGCTTTGCAGATCATGTTATTCATTTGGATGATGGGCGTATTCGCAAAGTGAGAGGAAATAAATAGCGTATAGTATCTTCCTATTGACATGAGTATCATAAAGAATATTACCAAAAGCGATTTTGTCTTTTGAGAGAAGTGCTATGCCTGATTTCTACTGACCTGAATTTGAAGAACATACTGATTCATGACTACCTGAGAATGATGATATCATTTTTTCAAGGTTGGAAAGTTTTCATCAAAACCACGCAGACCTCAAAATGGCGTTTGAAAAATATTGTGCTAAGCATGATTTTAATCAACCGCTCTTTGAATTGTTGCAACAATGAGATCCCTGGTGAATAGTAGATTCTCCCGAACATATGTTCATCAAAGATATTGCTTTTGACCTTTTGTATAAACTTTGAGTGACTTCTATCAATCCTTTGCCAGGTACCACGCGCAGTTATTCGTATACATTACGTTCTTGATTTGCGCAGTCACATGAGGTAAGAGAAATTTTGGTTGCTTACTTTGGACAACTTCCCGTAACCAAACACTCCTGTGAGCGCATTTCTTCAGAATATCGTTCGTATTGTGCAGATCAATTATTGAGTGGTCCAGAGCATAGTGCGGACAAAAGTATCATTGATGCAATTCTCAACGAACCCTATTTCAGAGAATTATATGATCACTACTGTATGTTGCAATCTGGTATGCATCCTGTAGGCAGTATTAATATTTCCTTGACCCAAAGAATGTACAGGTTTATGGAACAAAATAATGATATGAATATATATGTTCCTTGGATATATGATAATTATTTTTTCCCAACAGAGCCAGTGATTAACAGATCATCTTACGAGTACAAAGTTGCAAATCATTTTATGACAGACTTGTGTAAGACATTCGCCCATGAGCAGTTAGTCAAAACATGGGCAAATATTGTACAAGAATTTGGTGTTGAGTGAATTGTTGATCTCCCCAAATATGTGAGTCATGCAGTACATGAACATGTACTCAAAGTGGTACTCACAGATATTATAAATACAATTACTAAAGATAATAAGCCAGATATAGACTCATGTCTCGAAATTGTAGGCTACGCAAAAATGAAAAGAGAAGGAAAACCTCTTTTTGGCCCCTTCCAAATAATGTTGCAAGATATTATTCTTGAGAATCCCCTCTTGCGTCAACTTCGAGGTAGCAAAAACGACTAAACGACTTAATAATGTCACAAATATATTCACAAGAGACGTACTTTCTCTCTGTACTTTTTCTTTTTTTTTCTTATAAAAAATCTCTCCTATTTTTTCTCTTAGTTGCCTATGCTTTTATTGGGAAAACCTGTAGTAGAGGAACTCACTACTACCACACAACAGTATATTCAAACACATAATCTTCTCATGAAGCGTGTAGTATTTTTTTTGTTATCAGATGATATACCCTCTCGTGTTTATGTAGAACGCAAAGTAGCCTACGCCAAGAAATTAGGAATCAAGGGTGAAATTATGTTGTGAGCCGATTGGGAATACGATACGGTACTTGAGCGCATTGCGCAATGCAATCAGGACGATGATGTGCTAGGTATTGTAGTGCAATTACCGTTAGCGTCACAACTGCAGCATGCTAAGGAACAGATTCTCAACGCTATCTTACCCCACAAAGATATTGATTGATTGAGTACTACACACACACAAGCATGGCAAACGCCACAGCAAACTATCTTGCCTGCGACTGCACAAGCAGTACTTGCCTTATTGGATTACTATGGGTATGGTAACGTAGTAGATCTACCCGTTTTGGTCATAGGTCAAAGCAATTTGGTTGGATATCCACTAACACTTGCTTTGCAACAGCGTGGAGCAATTGTAGCTACCGCAACGAGCGATACGACCCGTGATCATTTGTGTGAAATCTTACAACAATCCACGATCATCATTTCTGCGACTGGCCAAATCGGCCTGTTGGGTGAAGACTTTTTGCCCTATCTCCAAGAAAAACACATTATCGTAGATGTGGGACGAGGGCTGGTCGATGGTAGACCAGTTGGAGACACCAATTGGGAGCTTTTGGAATCACATGTAGG
>CAZWFZ010000031.1:0-4645 GCA_964633455.1 uncultured Candidatus Peribacteria bacterium
ACTGAGACGAATTAAGATTATACTCCTAGAATGAGCAAACAGATAATTCATAGATATTGTCTTTTTTGGAAAATGCAAGCATCATTATTGTCTTACTATTGCTATATGATATAATAAGCGTAACTTAAGGTAGTCCGAAGTACATCTTTACCAGCTAATCAACACTACCATGTCGCATATGCGAACACCTCTTTTCACATCAAAATCTTTTTTATTTTTCATAGCATGCTGTTTTAGCATGCCAATTGCTACGTATGCTGCCACCACCCCTTCGTTGGGAATGGCAGATACCTATGCAGTACTTTCGAGTACCTACACCAATACGACTATTACCACTATCAACGGTGATGTGGGATTTACGACGCCACCCGCTGTCGCTCCGCTAGGATCACATCCCTTTTATGGGTCAGTTCCTCCGTATGCTACCGCTGGTATAGATCAGGGCACAGCTTTGGGGTTGCTCAATGGAGAAGTATGTGATTTTAACTTTGGTGTTGCGACAGACTTGAGTCTCTTGCCACAGCCACTCATACCTGGTGTCTATTGTATTACCGATGCAGTCACTATTGGTGCTGCAGGAATTACGTTGAGTGGTGCAGGCACGTATATCTTTAGAATAGATGGTGCATTTGATACGGTTGCGAATGCAATCGTGACGCTTACGGGTGGTGCCTCAGCGTGTGACGTCTTTTGGACGCCTACGTGAGCTACGACGCTCGGAGCAGATACTACTTTCAAAGGAACCGTCGTAGATGATGCGGGTATTACCGTATGAGCAAACACTACTTGGGAAGGAAGAGCGTTGTCATTCGGGCAAACAGTCACGACTGATACTACTACTATTACCAACTCATGTATAGCTTCTCCTGCAACATTGCATATTATTAAACTCGTAGATAACACGAGTGGAGGAACAGCAGTTGCCAGCGATTTTGCTATCCATCTCACCCTTTCATGAAGTGATGTGCCAGATAGTCCTACTTCTGGAACAGCTCTTTCTTGATCATTATTTACTGTCTATTCTGGTAGCTATGTAATCAGTGAAGATGCGGTTGCTTTGTATAGTGGTAGTTTCTCAGGCGATTGCGATATGAGTGGTAACATCATATTGTTGGCAGGTGATGACAAAACATGTACGTTGATAAATACCTATATGCCTCCACCACCAGTGTTTACAGGCAATATGGGCTGAGGTGGCAATGGTAACAACACTCCTTCAAGAGACATCTGTGTCAACGGAGATCTTTCGCCAAGCAGATATGATGGTAGATGTGCTGCAGATATTGTAGTCACCAATCCTACTAACCCTACAAATCCTACTACCCCTTCACCCACACCCGTCCAAGTTATCATATCATCTGACGGCATTGATATCACGAGACCACTCAACCGTATGCCTACGCCGTATATTATTCTCCCTACCAATCCTACCTTGCCTAGCATGCTTCCCGAGACAGGTGCTTTCATAGAAATAATGAGGTATAGCTACATAGAGAGGATTATCATAGGTAGTAGTTTGTTCATTTTGGGAATATTACTCATATTTGTAATAAAAAGACACACACATCTCTTTAGATAGGTAGCTCTGTATAGATCATCCTAGAGTGTTTCATTCTTTGTATTTTCATGATAGTTTACCATACAAGAAACTATTCCTTTTCCTTGAGCTCTCCTCTCTCCCAATCCTTCCCAAACTGCATTTCAAACGTCTGGATCACTTCTGGATCATCAATCATGATGCCGATCTCTCTGTTGTTGTCCAAAGCATTGGTGGAGAGATTCATACTCCCGTGGAGGAGAAGGCGATGATCAATAAGCAATTCCTTGGCATGGAGATAGGGCTCAGGCAAGGTCTTCATACGTTGCTTAACACCTTCTACACCTTCTCGCCTTTGATTATCAGAAACGAGGATGCGAACATCAACGCCACTTGCAGAAAGTAAAGCAAGTTGCTCAATCAACGCAGGATCTTCGAGATACTGTGCTGCAATCCATACAGAGGTTGTAGCAGTAGCTAGCGCATCACTGATCTTTTTTCTACAGTCGATAGGACAGAACAACAGGTGAGGATGGATATCAGACGGCGTCACGCGTGATCAAGCACTATCGAGGGCAAAGAGATGTTGCAATGATTTGATAATCTCCAATGAATGACCGATAAATCGATATTCTCTGTTTGCATAGAAACTAGGATAGGTCATATTTGCACTACTAATCACATAGAAATCATCATCGCCTACTCGGACTTTGGCATGTTGAAAGACAATCTGCAATGCTTCATCTCAGGTGAGCTTGATTCATGGATGAGTGAGTTGTTTACTCAGTTTATTGAATGCCTTTTGATCTTGTCCATAGGGTTCTTTTTCGTGAATGATCTGAATATCTACTCACAGATCAGCAAGTGTTTTGAGTAACTGCAGTGATTTGTCATAGCTGATAGCATAGTGTCGCCCCAGGAGTTGTCGCTTGGTGGTTGCTAACTGATCCAACAGTGTGTCCCAGACCCCATACGGACTAATAAGCAAACTCCCTGTCACCAGTGGTGCACGAGTAATCGTGCTTTGATCTGACCATTGTAGCTTCGTTTCATCATTATATAATCACCGGCCTACCAAACCAATACCCAAAGATATACAACAAAAAAATAACCATCACAACGGTCTATTTGCAGATTGTTGAGGCATGAGTCCCAATATAGAGAGTAAATAGCGTCACCCTACCAATTACAACAACATTTTCAAAGAATAAGCCAAGAATATTTTTTTCTCCACCCTTGCATTCTCCCTTTTTTCATCTACAAGTACAGGAATCAATAAGGTAACCTTTATTCCCTCAGGACGTATGGACGAAGAACAAACACCGCGTAGTCATCTATGGTATTGGGCAATTATTGGTGGTATTATTCTCTTGGTAGTAGTTGCGCTCTGGCGAGCTATGATCAAACTCAATTATAAACTCTCGGCTACGAGAGAAAGTTTCTGGCCCTTGTTGCGTACGATACTTTGGATGTTGGTCGTGGGATTTATCCTCTTGGCAAGCATTGTTGTCGGCATAAATCTCATCGCCAAACGAGGTGAGAAAAAGAAACCTACACCACCACACGAAGACGTCTTCTAGCAAATTTTGTATTACTAATACCCTTGGTATGCGCACACTCCAACGAATACAGCAACTTATCAACAGACTCATAGTCCTGTGGTTTAGCATCGACAAAAGAGGTTTGGCAATGGGAAGGATACTCATTTGATGTATTCTCATTGTGCAACTCCTCACCGATATGGGTGATTTGCGTGCACTCTTCACGGATGCTGGCATCTTGCCAACGTACTTACTTTCCTCGCTCTACCCAGATGAAAATTTACGATCTGTACATAGTCTCTCTGGCGCGTATCGATGGCAGTCACTCTTGATGGGCATACAGCTCGCGCTAGCAGTTGCTTTGGTGTTGTGATATCATACGCGTGTCGCCACTATTGGTACACGAGCCTTGCTGATTTCCCTCTATGCCAAAAATCCTATCATCCTCAACGGCGGTGATTTTGTACTCAAGATGATCCTGTTTTGGGCAATGTTTTTGCCGTGGTGAGAACGTTGGAGTCTCGATGCACATACTCACTCCTCAGCACCCAAAAGCTATGTCGGACCAGGAACAATTGCTCTCCTTTTCCAATTGCTAGCAATCTACGTTTTCTCATCGCTCCTCAAAGAACACCCTGCACGAATTAGTGAATATTCTGCTACTTTTTCTGCATTGAGTTTGGACATTTTCACCAATCCATTTGGGCAACGATTTAGAGAACACTACACGTGGACACAGTGGATGACACACTATGTTTTCCTCTTTGAAAAGCGATGATGGATCTTGTTCTTCATTCCTTGGAAACATCATCGACGAAGAACACTTGGAGTGATTGTATTTGCTGGATTTCATCTAGGATTAATTAGCATGATGAAAATCGGCTTATTCCCTTGGATTTGTATAGCCGCATGGATCATGTTTTTGCCTACGGCAGTACGAGATGCGCGAGAACGTCGGTCTCCCGTGAAATGGATACATCAAAAATTGGCTCATCTTCCTTCTACTTGATGTAGACAGCCATACCTGGGGGTATGGTGAAGACTCTTTGTTTTCTTGTGTCTTGCGTATGTGATTTGCTGGAATATCAGAACGCTAGATTTCGATCGTCATAGCAAATGGTTCCCGCATGAAATAAATAAATTTGGCATGCTACTCAGACTGGACCAATATCGAAATATGTTTTCACCGTATCCACTGCTCGATGATGGACGATTTGTCGTCAAAGGGAAGACCTATATAGGCGAAGAAATAAACGCACGCAACCCATGACAACCGCTCCCTCGAGAAAAACCCAAAAATCTCTATCTTACCTTCCCCAACGATAGACGACGCAAATATCTCACCAATATATGGATGAGAGACAATGCACAGCATAGAACCTACTATGCAAACTATCTCTGCAATGCCTACAACGCCAAGAGAAAGCTCCCCGATACCCTACAATCCATCCAACTCATTTTCATGCTCGAATCCACGAGAGCCTTTGGGCTTCCCCTCGCCATTGAACAAGTAGACCTCGGGACGTTTCCTTGTCCAGTAACATAATTTGTTTCTTTGATTATTTGT
>CAZWFZ010000031.1:4745-11365 GCA_964633455.1 uncultured Candidatus Peribacteria bacterium
CGTATGGCGGAGCTTTTTGGTGACTATCCACAAACAGAGCTTAATTACAAAACTCCCTTTCAACTGCTCGTGGCTGTGGTACTCAGCGCACAAACGACCGATGTGCAAGTAAATAAAGTCACGCAATCATTATTTAAAGTCGTCCACACACCACGTGACGTGGTAGCATTGGGTGAGTCGAATCTCAAGCAGTACATCAAAACAGTTTGATTGCATGTGTCCAAGACAAAACATATTTATCGTATGGCCATACTATTGAATGAGCATCCCGCTCTACCAGGTAGCCCCAAGCTTCAAGCAGATATTAAAAGAGAAAAAATTACCTACAAAAATACCAAAGAGATACAGCATATACGAGGCTATCGTCTTCCTGATACAATTGAAGAAATGACCAAACTCCCTGGTGTAGGCATCAAAACTGCCAAAGTTGTTTTATCCGTGCTCTACGGCCAGCGTTGGATTGCGGTCGACACCCATGTGCATAGAGTGATGCACAGGCTAGGTATTGTGAAATGAAAAACTCCCGAAGCCACTTCAAAAGAGCTTGAAACTACCATACCAGATCACTACAAACAACAAGCGCATCGCCTGATTATCTATTTCGGTAGATATTTGTGCAAAGCACAACGTCCTGAGTGCGATCGCTGTCCATTGATGAAGCGCTGTGTTTGGAATCAAGAACACATTAAAAAATAATTTTATTTGAAGCATACTATGTGGTGATACAATAGCATACAAATTACTGAGCCTGCTTGGGGACAACGACTCTTGTTGGCACTCAATGATTGGATGACCAAACATTATCTCTTAGTCCGTCTCGTGCCATATACTGCGGATGTTTTTGTATTTTCGTATCCACTCTATCTTGTTGCACTTTATATCCGAGGCATCAACAAACACCAAGAATACTACAAGCACGCAGCGTTGTATGTGTTTTTTTCAAGTGCGCTTGCAGCGATCATCAACATCACCATTCAATACTTTGGTGATAAATCGAGACCAGAACTCATGGTACAAAACAAAGATCAACTCTTACTCTCTCATCTCCCTACTGACCCCTTCCCTTCGGATCATGCAGCCGTTTCTGCAGCGATTGCGATGGCAACTACGTTGTGGGGCATCCGTCATGGCGACAAAACTTTCTTGCGTTTAGCTCGGTTTTTTTGGTTCGCGTGTGGTGCAATGTCGGTCTCGAGAATTGCTGTTGCAGTCCATCGACCAACTGATATTATAGTCGGTATCATCGTCGGGATAGTGAGCGCTTGGATATTACTCAAAGAGTCTGTATGGACACGACTCAAAAGAAATCTCTTGTCCCCGCTTATTCAATTTGAAAAACGACTCTTCAAAAAAATTTTTTGAGTCACTCAGCAATAAAACAATCATCTCTATGTTCCTATAGTTCAACAGGATAGAACGGGTTCCTCCTAAGAATCAGATCCAGGTTCGAGCCCTGGTGGGGACAGAGTGATTGTATTGACTTAATCTACAAAATATATATAAGTGAGCATAAAATAAAAATATGCACACAATTATCAAACTGTTGATCGCAGTTGGAGCATACTTGCTCCTGCGATTATCTGGCTGGGAAGAGGCACAGTATATACTCTATCCCGTCATCTTATTCGTTACCTTTCTCCATGAGTTCGGGCACGCATTCTTTGGTGCAATTAGTGGAGGAGAGGTGATAAGCCTCTATATCGATCCCAATACCAGCGGAGTCACCCAGGTAGCGACAAACTATCCAGGAATCACGACCATGGGAGGCTACATCGGGAGTGCGCTCTTTGGCAATCTCTTGTTTGCTCTCGGTGTACGGAAACCCGAATGGTCCTCTGGTGCACTCAAAGTAATGGGCGGTATCATGGTTGCGGTTGGGGTGCTCTGGTTCAGTTCAATTATCACCACCGTCATGTTACTGATTGCTGCAGTTGGGTGTTGGTTGATTGGCAAAACACACCATCACTTTGGCTCATTCGTCGTGATGTTCTTGGGATTAGCATCGATCGCTCGGATTCTCGAAGACCATCAGGTTGGGCCGAGCTCAGACCTCGCTGCCTATGAACAACACGTCGGTATCCTTCCTGCAGAGGTGTGGATGTATGTGTGGTTTGGTATAGCTATTCTGATAACGTACAAAAACGTCCGGTATCTGCTTGCCACAAACAAATAATTTTCTTTCACGTATCTTCTCCGGCATGTCCGGAGATTTTTTTTATTTTGCATTGTCTCTCACTATCGCTATACTCACTTCAATGGATCATACACACAACACCTCTCTCCTCCCCTACAACACCTTTCATCTCGACTGTATAGCCGAGCAGTTAGTGCGTATACAAGATATAGCCGACCTTGAAGAACTGGTCACAAGTAAATTGCTCGTAGATCATTCTTTTTTGATTTTGGGAGGCGGATCAAATCTGCTCCTTGCACATGCCACCTATGCGGGTGTTGTCATCAAGAATGAAATCATGGGTATGGTAGTTGATGAAATCACAGATACACACTGCCTGGTCACCGTCGGTGCCGGCGAAGAACGAGACACCTTTGTCCAATGGACTCTCCTCAATGGTATGTGTGGGCTCGAAAATCTCAGCGGTATTCCCTGATGCGTGTGAGCAGCTCCTGTCCAAAATATAGGAGCCTATGGCGAAGAAGTCAAAACATACATCACCCAAGTACACACGTTTGATCTCAGTACGGGCCAGCAAAATATCTTGAGCAATGAGTCATGTGATTTTGGATATCGTTGGTCGTGCTTCAAGGAACCTGCGAACAAACAGCTTTGTATCATGCACGTCCAGTTCAGTCTCCCGAAATATAACGCTAGCACCTATACACCGAATCTGAGCTATGCATCTCTCGACGTACCGACACAAGAAACCCTCACTCCACAACTAGTTGCGACCGCTATCAAAGCGACGAGAGCCACCAAACTCCCCGACTGGCATAGCATAGGAACTGCGTGAAGTTTTTTCAAAAATCCCAACATCACGACCTCAGCGTATGAAACCATTAAGCAAGTCACCCCAGATCTCAAAGGATTTCCTCAATCCGATGGTGCTATAAAATTATCAGCCGGCCAGCTTATCGAACTCGCCTGATTCAAAGGCTATCGTAACGGTGCCGTCGGGACGTACGACAAACATGCACTCATTCTCGTCCATCATGGCGGAGGCACAGGGCAAGAATTGTTAGCGCTTGTGAAGCAAATTCAAGACGCGGTACAGAAACAGTTTGGTGTACAGCTCATGCCTGAAGTATGTATAATTCAATAAACACTACGACTTGACTTCCTGAATTAAGTAAATATAAGAAAGAACAAAATAAACAAAATATGCCACAATTAAATCTACTTCCTGACCAACCAAACGCTATCCCCTTTCAACTACAGTTGGATACCCTCCGCAAGATCATCAAACGAGATTTCTTCGGAGAACCACATCTTGTATTTCTGCATGAAAATGGAGATGGGTGGTCTTTCTTTCCCAAGCAAGCCTATGGCCGACAAGGATTGGAGGCGTCCATCAAACATCTCGTTCATCGGATCAAAGAAGCGATGATGCAGATGGGGAAAACAGTCTGCTATGAAGAGCAACAAATGGTAGAAAAAAGAATCTTCTGCCTCACACAAGCTTCATGGGAAACTATACCTACCGAGTTTGATTGAGTTTGATCATGCAAGATGTAGCAAAAGGAATTCCCTTTTGCTTTTTTTGTTGCTAGATGTTATTTATTTAGGAGCTTTTCTTTTCAGAGGTTTTTTGGGAAGAGTTGGTTTATTCTTGGTACAGAGACGGAGTACTTTGGTGCCCGCAGTAATTCCTGATTCTACAGCTCCATTCATAAATCCTTGGTGATACAATGAGGTATGCTCTCCACAAAAATGCATACTACCTACAGAGGCAGCTAATGCTTTGATACCTGAGAAAAGCGTTCCTGCTGGGTAGGTAGCAAAAGCACCATGGGTGAAAGGATCATTTCATCGATAGTACCCATACGTATTCTTGCTATCACAGCGAATATGGGGGTGATGCTTTTTGATAGATTCTGCAAAGTGTTTATCAGACCATTTTGATAAAATCATTGCTCTGTCTCATGAAGCATACAATCACAACAGTCCTCACTTTTTGACGCGCTGTCCACGTCCAGCATTGTAGAGGGTATGCAACACGGTATCATCGCATAATCACATTTTCTCTGGCAAAGAATCCTTGGTCATAGCTCCTCGTTTGGTGACTCTACCATAGGGAATTGAGTTGATATAACGCATTTTCTCCTGAGGCAGTCATGGCTTCCACACGATCTGTCCAATTGCTTTGATAGGTAATGCACAAATCAATTGATCTCAAAAGAAGGTTTTATTTTTGGACATGACCGCAAAATGACTCTTTAGCTTACTGACTTCGTTTACTCTCGTATCCGTGAAAAAATGTACTCCCTTATTCTTGAGATATAAGGTGAGTGCTTTTGTCAAAACATCATTTCCTCCGGCAATTTTGAAGTCCATACCATCACTCCCTCACCCTTGCAGTTTGTACATAATATAATTGGCTGCGGAGACTGATTTCACATCCTCAGCAAATTCGTTACTTTCTAGCAGATCCTCAAACTCATACGAATCACTATCCCATCCAAAGATTTGGAAAAAAAGATCCTCGAGAGAAACTGAATCATAAGCCAATATCCTAGTGTCTGTATGTCAAGAGAACTGGGCCAAAAAAGTATTGAGCTTCGTCTGATATTTTTTGGGAAGACGCATAGTGATATGATGATGTCTATGGACGTGTACTCTAGTACCATGTTCTACTACTTCTCGATCAAAGTCATGGGGAATGAGTTGCAACAAAAATCTCTTGCACAGATCTAGAAGATAGGTGTCATTTTTACCAATCCACTCTGCTCCCAATTCAGCGTAAAGGTCCTTTTTCATTTTCTGTGACCACACTCTCCCTCACATTCTTTTCTTTCCCTCAAGAATACATATGCGCGTTTTGGGACGTTTATCTATGATCGTCAAAGCTGCTGTCAATCATGACAGTCCTCATCACAAAATAACTACCTCATACGGAAGCGAAATATCTTTTTCCATTACTCCCTCATAGAGAAATGAGGTGAAAAAGAAAGACACAAGAGGTCTATCTTGCCACCATCTTGAGAAAAACATCATTTGGTATACTGACTCTTCCCATTTGTTTCATTTTCTTCTTGCCTTCTTTTTGCTTCTTGAGTAATTTTTTCTTCCTGGAAACATCTCCTCCGTAGCATTTGGCGATGACGTCTTTTCTCATAGCTGAAATAGTTTCTCTCGCAATCATCTTGCTACCGACTCACGCTTGCAAGGGTATGGGAAACATATGCTTGGGAATCAGGTCCTTGAGTTTTTCGACAATATCTCTTCCACTAGAGTATGCTTTATCTTCGTGGACCACGAGACTAAATGCCTCGACCAATTCGCCATTGATGAATATATCCAACCTCACTAATTCTGCTGAGGTGTAGGTAGAGAACTCATAGTTCATCGTAGCATATCACTTGGTAGTGGATTTGAGTCTATCATAAAAATCAATCATAATCTCACCCAACGGCATCAGATACTTCCACAATACTCTTTGGGTATCAAGGTATTCCATACCTTTGAGTTTACCTCTGTACTCTTGCGCTAACTGCATGATATTGCCTGAGTACTCCTCAGGTCAAACCACCTCTACCTCTACTATAGGTTCTTTGATGTCCTCAAGCATGCCATGATCGGGCATACCGCCACCAGAATTGATGTACATCCAGGGTTTCAATTCCTCACTATATTTGCGCACCAACTGATCGGTGTCGAGATCTTCATCCTCGGGAGTTGGTGTGACAATATATTTCCATAGTCAGGTGACCACCAAATCTTTGATATTGTTACCTGCGGCGAGACGTTCATCTTTGAAGTTTTTCATTTGGACTAAGTAGGTCACTGTGGGCGTCGTAAACAAGGTTTCCATATTGTACTCTCTCGACAAACGTTCCTTGATAATATCCATATGCAGCATACCCAAGAAACCACATCTGAAGCCATGTCCCATAGCAGCAGACGTTTCATATTCAACGACTAAGGCGCTATCATTGAGCGCTAATTTCTCAAAAGAACTCTTGAGTTTATCATAATCATCCGTCTCCATCGGATAGACTCCTGCAAACACAAACGGTTTCACTTTTTGAAAACCCGGGATAATATACGGTTGGAGCGCACTCATATCCATCTTGGAAGTGCTGACACTGAGCATCGTGTCGCCGATTTTGGCATCTCTCACGCTCTTTTGTCAGGTAGTAATATACCCAATCTGTCCTGCGACAAGAACATCATCTTTGTGATACTTGGGAGCGAAATAGCCTACTTCGATAGGGGAAATAATATTCTGTGAATAGATTAACGCAACCTGTTGTCCCACACGGAAACTGCCATCGACTACTTTGACGAAAGCGACCACTCACTTGTAGGGGTCAAAAACGCTATCGAAGATCAAAGCGCGCCCCGTGTTGGTGGCGTCGGCAGGTATATGACCATCTTTTCGATATCTCTCAGGGTATAATTCCAAAAAATCATCAGGCGCGCTGATGCGTTCTATCACCGCATC
>CAZWFZ010000032.1:0-2565 GCA_964633455.1 uncultured Candidatus Peribacteria bacterium
TTAAAATGCTAGATTCGGGGGAAATAGAGTTTAGTTATGCTTACTCTTACAATGGTCTTAAATTCGAACTTGAGGGAAACAATTTGAAGGAATGATGACTTCAAACCACAGATGACTATGCAAAGGTGTATCAAGAACTCATCACCATCTTCGCAGCTGCAAACGCAAAAAAAGCTTCACAATAAAAGATACATTACTCCACTAAAAAACCATCTCGTGAGATGGTTTTTTGATTTCTGAATTCTTAAGTCTTAAATCTCAATTCTCCTCCATTCCTGCCTAGCAATTCTTGCTCAAATCTCTACACTGCCTTTCTTTGTCTATTATCTCCTATGCTCGAGTCCAACGTTCACCCTGATTTTCTTGCACAGCTCAAACAACTGCTCCCCGAAGCGGAGATTGCGTCATTTTTGGATAGATGTCACAGACCATTGAAGAAAAGTATTTCCGTAGATCCGACGAGATGGACTCCTGCACTTCACGAATTAGTCACATCACGAGGTCGGACGCTCAAGCAGACGCCATTTACTGAGAATGCTGATACCTATCGGATCGATAGAGAAGATACGAGTATTGCATTGGGCAATACGGCTTTGCATCAATTTGGATTTTTTTATATGCAAGAGGTGGCAGCGAGTATCCCTGCACAAATCATACCCGCTGAGCCAGGCAGTCTCGTCCTCGATATGTGTGCGGCGCCAGGTGGTAAAACTACTCAAATAGCACAGAAACTCATGCCCGTGTGAGGGTTGGTCGTGGCCAATGACGTCAATCCCAAAAGAGTGACCACCCTCGCCCACAACGTCAATAAATGAAGATGCTACAACTCTGTAGTGACACAAGTAAATGGTGGCATGTTCGGCAATCATCTGCCAGACACGTTTGATCATGTGTTACTCGATGGGCCGTGTAGTGGTGAAGGAACGGGTTTCAAATCTGATGTTGCGATGCAGTTTCGACATCAAGCAGAGATCAATAGAATCGCTGGCACCCAACTGCAGTTACTCATCTCATCGATCAAGGCGACCAAGCCTGGTGGAACGATTATCTACTCGACCTGCACGCTCAATCCGCGAGAGAACGAAGGAACGCTCGCCAAAGCGCTCGCGTTTTTCGGTGATAGCGTCGAACTCATCGATCATGGATTACAGCAGGTTGCACCTGGGATTGCGTGGCAAGATGCAGAATGGTCTTTTGATCAAACAGACAAGTGTGCAAGATTTCGACCTCATCTCCAAGGCACCGGAGGATTTTTCGTTTCTCGTCTCCGCAAAAAATACAGTCGTGACACCAAAAGTGCTACCCAACAAAAACTCATGCCCAAAAATCAATTTTCTGTCGATCATAGCCAAGGTCTCCAAAATCGCGTCAATACATTTCTCAAAGAAAACTACGGTATTATCGTACCCATGGACCGTTACTTACGAATCGCCACCAAAACACATATCTGTCTCACTGCGCCCAGTTTCCTCAAACTAGCTCCCCTCCTCCAATGCGAAAAGGTCGGTATCCCCGTCCTCAAACTCGAACGTGAAGGCTGGAGACCGACGCATTATTTGTGACTGCTCTTGGGAGATCTCGCAACTCACAACACCATCACCATCGACGACGCAGCGATCCAAGACTATGCTCAGGGCAAAGATATTGCCTGTCCTGCAGACTATACCAAAAACAGTGACAGCAACCCCATCCTCATGCGACGTGGCTACGGTATGTCGGTGACTAAGTTGGTTGACGGGATGTTGAAGAATAAGATGGGAAGGTAAGAAATGAGCTCAAAATGTAATTTAAAAAATTTGCATAAATCTGCGCATCAGCATATACTATAGGTATTTAACGTTCTCCATAAATTATGGTGCAACAAAATAAACCTACAGATACTCCTCTCCCTCCCCTAGACTCCCTCAAAGAAGGAACGTATGATTTTGGTATAGCAATCTTTCCATCGCAAGAAATTCAAGACAGTGCTTTTTGATTGCTTGCACAAATAAAACAAAAAGGCATTACACTCACCAATACCCTCGATGCAACTCACCTGCCGCATATTACGCTCTTTCAGGGAAGTTTTCCTGAGGATCCACAAGGCACACTACAGTCATTACTTAATGAACTAGAAAATAAATCACTTGTTTTGGAAATGGAAGATCACCTTTTCGTAAATACCAACGGCAATATTTTTTGGAACGTGCAAATTACTCCCGAACTTCAAAAATTACATGAGGAAATTCTCGCCCTTTGCAAACCTACAACCAAGTGATATCTGATGAAACAGCGAATAGATAGATTAACCAATGTGCTTTCTGATCTCACTGAAGAAGCAAAAACGAACGTCTTGAAAAATGGATTTGCTGCTTCGGGAAATTTATTTCTACCGCACATCACGCTCGGTAAGCTCGTGAGCAGAGATGATGACGCTCAACTCCTAGACATCGTTCTCCCCAAAATGTCCTTCACTGCTTCACAGATTATCGGCGGCCCACTTGGATATCATGGCAATATTGAATCAATAGCGTGTGAGAAAGATATAGTATAAATTTGCTTGCATCCGTTTCGAAAATCTGTATG
>CAZWFZ010000032.1:2665-4231 GCA_964633455.1 uncultured Candidatus Peribacteria bacterium
CGTGTGAGAAAGATATAGTATAAATTTGCTTGCATCCGTTTCGAAAATCTGTATGTTGTCGTCCCAAGAAAAAATAGACCAGGTTTTCTAGCCATTGCCTTGGTCGAACCTCCCTTGCACGTTAGTATGGAGAGTAGCCTTTCCTAGCCCAAAGGGCACGTGGTGATTAGCACATCGCTGATGTACACCAGGAATGGACCAACTACGCTGTAAGGGTAACTAGTGCTCTGCTTTCAGACCGAACAGCAGATGTCACGGACTCCTCTCGCATTCGAGGGGAGTTTTTTTATTTATTATTCCTCGCGTCATTGCGAGGAGGAGTGTAGCGACGACGTGGCAATCCAGTTAATGTTTCTCGGGATTTGTTATGACCTTAGTCATACGAGAAAAGTAAGACAGCAGTTGGGTATCTTTTTTCCTTGCAAACAAGCTCATCTCCTGTATAGTGACATCACGTTTTGAGTTTTGAAACCGATTGACTCTCGCATGCTTCTTTGGCTGCGGGAGTTTTTTTATTTGGCAAAATTCTATTGACTTCTTTGTCAAATAGAATATATTATGGAAAACAAAATATCAGTATGGAACAAGTAAAAATTATTACGAACTTCTGCCCCAATGAAGTTACGGCTTCAGGTACAAACGAGTGGCTTGAAAAAATGGCAGGCAAAATCATTGTAAAAGACAGAATTCTAAATGGAGATTATGATTATTTGGTAATCTTCTATGAGCCAGTGCCAACTGTTAAAGTGAAATCCTTTGAAAATAAGGATGATGACACGATAAACCAATGGCTTGCATCGCAAAAAAAAGAGGCCACCGAAAGGAGTGGCATGTTCCGTGTGGTGCAAAGCACGTTGAGTGTCAGTATAGAGCCTGGCATGAGCAAAACAGTCACTCAGATCTTCTACGAAGAATTGTAGTGGCAAAAAAAGAAAAGAAACAGTATGGAGGGACGATGCATGCATCTCCCTTTTTTTATTTGCGCCTTCATCCAAACTTTATGGAGTAAAGTTTTATGATTGGCGCAATTATGCCCAACCACTACTCACTTAATCAAGTGATACGAGAAAAGTAAGACAGTGGTTGGGTATTGGATTAAAAAATATTATTGACTTTTCAGTTAAAATAAGTATCTTACATGCAAGAAAAATCAATATATGAAATATGAACAAATGATCAGATTTATCGGGGTGGATCCTGCGCAAGTAACTGCTTCTGTAAATGAGTGGCTCAAAGAAAATGCTGGGAAAGTCATCATCAAACAACGTATTTTGGATGAGTCTAAACAGCAAATTATCATCTTCTATGAGGAGAAGCCGAAAACAAGAATAAAAATTAAAGCCTTTACTGCTGAAAAATCGGTTGCTGATTGGTTAGAAAAGATGCAAACGGAAGCAGAAACAAAAGGAACTTATTTCCAAGTGGTAAAAAGCTCAACGGTACTGATGCACGACAGCGTAATGACTCCGTACTCACTTAGAGACATCTACTACGAAGTTGAGGAGAACTAAGGTAGGGTGACTCACCTACATAAAAATTAGAAAATGTTTTTCAAAGGGCCTGGCA
>CAZWFZ010000032.1:4331-11152 GCA_964633455.1 uncultured Candidatus Peribacteria bacterium
TCTCATTTCTTAATTCACTACCCGTCAGTCTGTTCAGTCTTGTCTTCCTTTTTTGCTTTAGGTGTTGCGACAGTCACCGATGAATCAGACAAAAACTCCTCTACTGCCTGCTTGATCATCTCCAAGCGTTTTTTGACGCCTGCGTCTTTGGTAGCAGTGAGTGCCTTATCAATTTTGGTATTGACGGAAGTGAGTTTGGCGAAGAATTTATCCGTAGAGTTGGTATCCAATCCTTTGCGATAGGCAGATTGCAAGAATGATCTGACCGCTTGCAGTTCTTTGTCCGTTTTGCTCAAAGCTGGACGTGGGAGTAGCTTGCTCTTTTTGTCTTCGAGGTTCGTAGTGAGTTTTGCTTTGTGATCTGTGATAAGTTCTTTGGCGTGGGTAGTTGCCCACTCTGCTAACGCTTTGGAGAGATCTTTTTGGAGTGCGTTGAGAATTTTGTTCATCAAGGTCATCAACTCGGGACTGGTGACCAAGATAGCTTTGTTGGAAACGAACTCTTCACAAGAGAACGAACCATCTTTTTCGAGGTATTCGTTGCGCAGTGAGTTGATGCTCTTGGAAAGCAATTTCATATCATCTACCGGATAGAGGTCTGCGAGGAAAGTGTCCTCGTCAGCTAGTTCGCTGGTATGTGATTTCTCGAGCGCCTCTGTAGCGTCCTGTAACATATCTTTGAGTGCTACATCCTTGGGATAGATTGCAACTACACTCTCCCATCGACTAAAGAGCAACTGTGAACGAAGGTATCCATAGAAAGGTGTTGCATCCGCGGTGAGCGCATTCGTCTTGGGATCTAGCGTGAGGCCAGATGCTTTTACTTTTTTGAGAAAGAGATCATAGGTAGTCATGAGTTTTTGGTAGGCAGCAACTTTTTCGGTGTACGTATCAAATTCATCTTGCTCATCCTCATCAAGTTCACTCACGAGTTCTTCAATCTCTTTGGTATAGTCAGTGAACAACGTATTGAACATATCTATTACTTTGGTGTATTCGCTCAAATAAGAAGCAACTTTTTGTTCGAGAATTGCTTGTTCAAGTTTTTGGGTGACTTCATCGAGGAGCTTGTCTTTCATTTTTTTCTCAACTATACCAATTTCACTATGGAGGTTTGTAGAGATATCAGAAATTTTCTCAGTAAGTTGTTGGTAGACATGATCCATACCACTCGGAGCGCTCGTTGATTTGAGGACACCCATACACTCGAGGATATCGATACGACCTGGCGCATCTACTGCTCATGAAGCAGCCCCTAGGGTTTTGGCTAATTTAGCATAGTACCCATCGAGTCTTTCCAAAAGATCTTCTTGATTATTTTCGAGTGCAGTATGCAATTTACTCAATGCTCATGATGTAGTATAAGAAGTGGTATTGGTATTGGTCTTGGTCGTAGTCGTGCTACCAGATGCAGTAGAAGTCGTTCCTGTAGACGTCTTGGTAACGGTAGTTTTGGTGCCTGAAGTGGTGTTGGTGTAGCTATTGGTAGCAGGATCATACACAATTGCACCCTCTACAACAAAAAACGCAAGTGAACTCAACAACGCAATAGTCAGAAATTTGTTCATGTGGTTAAAAAACCTATAATAAAATAACGAGACGAGTATCGCTTTATTATTACTCCTCCACCAAGCGAAATCAAGTTGAATTGGAGCTTCAAATAGATATTCTCCTTACTATAACATGCTTTTATTCTTTTGGATAGTGTACTCATGGTATTGATCCCAACCGTTATCGAAAAAACAGCACAAGGTGAAAGAGCGTATGATATTTATTCAAGACTCCTTGAAGATAGAATTATCTTCGTAGGCGAACAAGTGGAATCTACTATGGTCAACACGATCTTGGCACAGATGCTCTTTTTGCAAAAACAAGATCCTGAGAAAGATATCACGATGTACATCAATACTCCTGGTGGTGATGTGTATAGTGGTATGGCTATCTATGATACTATGCAATATGTCACTTGTGATGTAGTCACTATATGCACGGGACTTGCTGCTTCTATGGGATCTATTTTCTTGGCGGGAGGCACCAAGGGCAAAAGATTTGCACTTCCCAATAGTAGAATCATGATTCATCAACCTTCTCATGGTGCACAAGGCATGGTTTCTGATACGAGAATCGCTGTCGAAGAAGGCATGAAAATCAAAAAAATACTCACCCAAATCATGGCAGACCGTACGGGACAAACCTATGCACAAGTAGAACTCGATATGGATAGAGACAAGTGGCTTTCTCCCGAAGAGGCACTCAAGTACGGCATCATCGATGCTATCATCGGACAAGACCAACCGATTTGAAAAACAACTATTACCAAGAAAGGAAAAAAATAAAGACACAAAGGTGTCATTTCTAAAGCAAAAGGAGCTACATGCTCCTTTTTTTGTCGTTGTGTTTCTCTTGCAAACTCGCGATGAATGGGTACATCTAGCGTGATCAAGAAATTTTTATTTTCATCATTTCGCATGAAGACGTTTATCACGGTATTGACCACTGCACTCATCACTACTATTTTGTTTTTGGTGCTTGGGAAAGAAGGTATGTTGGGTAGTGGATCTCCTGCTCCTGTACAATGTCCTCAAGGCACTACCATAGTGAAGACTGTAGAAACCTGTACTCCTCCCGCTACTGGCACTCAGGAGACAGGCGCACTCATGGAAGTATTTTCTTGTACAAGTGGAGGTGTTGTAGCTGAACAAGTAACCAAACTCCTTAGCAACCATTATATTTCTACCAGTTGTTTTGCGCCAGATGGGAATACCTATCCTGATGGCACCAAGCTCACCTTTTATGCGACCGCAGAAATCACTGCAGAAAATCCACAACCTGCCTGTGACAAAGTAGAGAAGACCTGTACGCATGGACAGTTTGTGAGCAAAGGTACCGGTGCAGACACCCATCATCATCTGAGTTGTCGTCGTATAGATGCAAGTGATACTACTACTGCTTACTGCACCTACAATAACGATACATATCTGCCTGGAGAAGTTATTTACCAGTACGCAAAGAGTGCTGTTGCTCTGGATCAAGAATGCAAGCAAGTAGTTTCTGTATGTAATGGTCATGGCAAACGATGGACTGCAACTACTGGATACACAGCGATGAACTGTAGTTTCGCGAGAGTATTTTCACCTAGTTATTTAGAAAAAAATAAAGGGAGTATCATCGACAACGAAACAAAATTGCCCAAACCAGAAACGGTCGCTTGTATGAGCAACTCTTGAAATAGTTGTGTAACTCCACGAGGCACACGTGTAGATCATTGAGATGCGTTTGTTTCTTTCAAAGACAAAGATGTTGCATTCGATGAAACATGTACAGCAAAATCAGTAATATGTAATAATGGTAATCGAGCAAATGGAGCTACTCCCTATGCAAATCAGTCATGCAAAAAAGAACTCCCCGCGGACTGTGTGATCAATACAACTAAATTCTATCATGACACCACCACCACGCTTTATAAGAAAACGACCAACAAAGATGGTACTGCTAGTTGTGAGGCACAAGCAAGATACTGTTTCGATGGTATCCTCTCAGGAAGTACTGAATATAAATGGCGTAGTTGTACGTGAACACTTGTAGAGCCTGCGGGTACTACGGGCAAAGCAACTACCGTAAACACTGCTACTCCACCTACGCTCATCACCAAGCCTTCAACTACACCAAGTATTATTTCACCCACGGCTAGTACCTACAATCCCAACAAAGAGCCTAATTGTGCATCACCTTTTGGAGGTGCAGCATGGGCGCCTGGTAAACAAGGTACCGCATACAAATCTGCTACCGCTAGTTATTCTCAATGATGCGCTGCAGAAAATATTGTGTGTAAATGGGGAAGTGTCAGATGGTGAACCACTGCTGCTCCAGGAGAAGTAGTCACCTCATCACTAAGTAGTAGTTGTAAGGTGCTTCCACCACAAGATTGCGAAAGCGCATGTGGTACAATTGAACATGGAAAACAAGGCAACACCTTTGCAGATGATGAAATTGCTTTTGGAAATGGTGAGGTATGTAGCGATAAACAAATCACCAGTACCTGTAATGATGGAAAACTCTCACCAAGCGCAGGTAAATATTGTACGTGCAAAATCTCCGCTCCCCTCGCATGTACAGCACCAGACGGCAAAAAAGTAGCCAGTGACCAGACGCTTACCTTGTATCAATATCCTGAAGTGCAAGCACTCCCAGGGGACGGGAACGACACATGTGTCCGTCAATGGAGAAAATGTATCAATGGTGATCGATATGATCGAGATGGTAATGAAGCAAACTTCACCTACAAATATGCAAGTTGCAAAGTATTGCTTCCTGATGAAGATGCAGATCAGTGAGGAGACGGCGTACCGCAGACCTAGAGAAGAAAAACCAACGCGCCCTGCAGGGCGCGTTTTTTAGACATGTTCATTGCTATGTACGCCATAGAGAATTATACCTTTGAGCTCCCAGATGCTCGCATTGCACAGCTCCCTGCGCAACCTGCTGATAGTTGCAAACTCCTCGTAGCAGACAGATCACAGCAAAAAATAACTGATGCTACCTTTGCTGATTTGCCAGATTTTTTGTCTCGCCCGAGTTTGTTCGTACGTAATGTAACCAAAGTTATTCAAGCGAGAATTCCACTCACGAGTTTTGCATGAGAAATATTGTTCCTCGGACAACACTCACCCACGCGTGCCGAAGCATTGGTCAGACCGGGCAAAAAGTTTCGTGTGGGCGCCGTAGTAGACTTACCAGAATTTGACTGCACGATCACGGTGGTTGCTCAGACAGAAGACGGCAGAATACTCGACTGTTCTCGTCCATGGTCTGAACTCATCAACCAGTTTGGGCATCTCCCCCTTCCTCCCTACATCACGACTAGTCAAGAAAAAGAAGTGCTCTACCAGCCAGTTTTTGCACAGACCCCTGGATCTGTAGCAGCGCCAACCGCCAGTCTCCACTTCACGCCAGAGCTCATGCACACTATCACACAGGTAGGACATACCTGGGCTGACGTGACGCTTCATGTAGGCATAGGTACTTTCAAACCTGTTTCGGTCACGGACATTCGTGACCATAAAATTCATCCTGAGACGATGAGCATACCCATCTCTTTGTTTACTACGCTGATGCAAGCGAAACAAGCATGACGTCCGGTGATTGCTATTGGGACAACGGTCACGAGGACACTCGAAAGTTTGCCGTATCTCTGGACGCTCTTACCAAAAGAAATGAAAGAAAGTTTCCCGTGAGATATACAACACTGGCGAGATAAAATCAGTAAAGATGCTTCGCATGAAGCAACCAACTATCTCAATGATCTGCATATCGAAGATACAACGGTCAGCTGTACGAGTTGTTTATATATCCTCCCCGGGCATAGACGAAACATCGTAGATCATCTCATCACGAACTTTCACCTTCCCAAAAGCTCACTCCTCGTACTTGTGGATTCATTCCTGGGAGACTGGTCTCGAAAAGAGCTCTATGACCATGCATTACAAAATGAGTATCGTTTCTTCAGTTTCGGTGATGCAATGCTGATAGTATAATAGACTCCAGAAACTAGAGTCCAGAATCCAGAAAAAAAGAGTTGCTTGATGAGGATATAAGATTATATTGCTTGCATGAGTGTGCTTTATTTTTCTCTTATTGATGAGCAAAAATAGATGAAGTCACAAAGATCTCATACTTCGACAAAAATCAATGGATATGGTACAAGAAGTATATAATGTGAGTAAAAATTTCCCAAAGGAAGAACTTTTTTCACTCACTTCCCAGATTAGGAGGGCTGCGATATCAGTACCTGCAAATATCGCTGAGTGAAATACAAAATCATCCAATATACATTTTAAACAATACTTAGAGACTGCTCTTTGATCACTTATTGAGGTTTCAGTGTTTCTTGAAATAGCCAGCAGACTCAATTACATAAACTTGAAAATACTACAAAAACAACTTGAAATAAATCAAGAAATTCAGAGGCTTATAGGTTGATTGTTATCATCACTCAGCAAGTAAGTTCTGGAGTCTGGAGTCTGGAGTCTAAATTCTTAAATCTAAAATCTAAATTCTTAAATCTAAATTCTTATCTCTTATTTCTTAACTCTCTCCCCCATGATTCTCTGTATGATCGTCGCATTCTCTAGCAACTATGTGATTGGCAAAGAAAATAAATTGCCTTGGCATTATCCTGATGATCTCAAAAGATTCAAAGAACTTACCGTGGGTAGTGCTATCATCATGGGTAGAGCCACCTATGAATCAATTGGTAAGCCACTCCCCCACAGGAGAAATATTGTCATTACTCGTACTGAAAATTTCCCAGAAGTGGAATGTTTCAAAGACCCTGAAGACGCTATCGCAATGCTCGAAGATGAACTCGATGAACATGACAAAGCGTTTGTGATTGGTGGTGCAACGCTCTATAATTATTTCCTCGAACAAACGCAACGACTGTATGTGACCGAGATCAAAAAAACCTATCCAGGAGACACCTTTTTCCCCTCTTTTGAAGAGCACTTTGACGAAGTAGAAAGAATTCCTCATGATGATCACGACTTCGTAGTGTATAGGAAAAAACGAGTTGAATAAGATTTTATGCATACAGCATCTATGAAAATAATTGCTTTTTCAGGCAATTCCAATACCGGCAAAACTACCGCGATTCATTTTTTGAGGGATTTTTTGTTAGCACGTAATCCCGAGTTACGCATTCAGCTCTTCCATGAGTCAGCTCGCGAATATATTCAAGCACACGGAGGATGAGGTATTGAAGACATACATGATTTTGAGCGTTTTATCTTCAAAAGTGAAACGCAAAGAATTGAACAACTCAT
>CAZWFZ010000033.1:0-7448 GCA_964633455.1 uncultured Candidatus Peribacteria bacterium
AAGGAAATACCTTATCTTCGATTCACCCTCAGGTGGTGGGAGTTGACCTGCCCTTCAAGTCTTCGAAGATAGTACCAGTCTACGGATAAAAGGTATTCCGCGCAACAGATGCCTATTGCATTTGAGCATTAGTATGTGGCATCGCTTGACATAAAATTTCTGGAAGCGTGGGTAGGTGAAAATTGCTACCTAATGGTTATCAAAGCACGGTCATTCTGAGGCGAACAGAGTGAGACGAAGAATCTCATGGCTTGCGATTTGCATGTCACGAGATCCTTCGCTGCACTCAGGATGACGATTGAAAGTTCTCCTGGATTCTTCGTTCGCCAGGAGCTCACTCAGAATGACGATGTTAGACTCAGTGCCTAAATGAAAGCAAGCAGATATCCTTTCTCTCATTTGTCATCAATTTTCACATACTTTCCTCTAGCAAACTTGATTATTTCACGCAGTTACCTATACTTATTTGTCGCTCTTTTTTTGTTCTGTGTAGTGGATTATATGTGAATAGGTTGATTTATTGTCTTGGCGATTTTCGTAGGAGCAATATGGCTATGAGCTATGCTCGTTTTTGGTATGCTCAGAGCACGATATCACGCGAAACATGCGGAGAGTCTCAGATATATTACCATCAAAATGCCACGCACCGATGGGGATCACGACAAAGCAAACGATTCTATCCAATCGATGAAGCAAAATATCGAGGTTATGAGTCAGATTTTCAAAAACTGTACCGCACTCTATAGTAAATCATTTATGGATCGTCATTTTGGGCAACCGTATATTGTCTGTGAGATGCTCGTGGAGAAGGAAATCATCAAGTTCAATATGGCGTTTCCTCAGGATTTTGTAGAAACATTCGAAAAGGGTATTTCGTCCTTTTTCCCTGGTGCAGTGATAGATCCTATTCCGTATCCCAAACTCTTGGATGCCGGGAAGTTCGTAGCGTGAGGTCACTTTGTATTGAGCAAAGACAACGCACTCCCGATCAAAACGTATGAAAATTTTGAAGCAGATCCCATGGATAGTACTATGGCGAGCTTTGCGAGAGTAGGTATTGAAGAGAAACTGTGTTTTCAGATATTGATAGCACCGCTTTCCGATTCACGACAGCAGTCGATCCGCAAAAGAGTAGAGCAGATCAAATCTGGCAAGCAAGACGGACTCTTTAGTTTTTTGAAAGACGCATTTCGTGATCCCAAAAAAGATGATGCTAAATGACCAGACAAACAATCTGAATATTCTAGTTCACAGTTGGGAGATATTGAAAAGAAGGCAATCGATGAATGATTTAGTACCATCATGAGAGGTATTGCTATCTCACCCTTGCCTGACAGACCAGAGAAGATGATGAAGGATTTGGAGAGATCACTAGACCAATACAACTACACGGGGCTCAATGCGATTGATTTTAGACCAGAATCAGGCGAACATTTTTTGCAAACATTTTTGCTGAGAGCATTCACTAAACCCATTTTCAAGCGGAGAGAAGGACTCGCCCGTGTACGTTCACAGATACTCAATATCAAAGAGCTTGCCTCGCTTTTCCATTTTCCACACAATAGATACAACAAAAATCCTCGTATCAGACGACAGAAATTCAAGATAGTACCAGCACCTGATAACTTGTCCAAAGAGGGAATTCTCTTGGGTACCAATCTCTATGCTGGAGTCAAAAAGGAAGTGAGACTAGGATTTGATGATAGGTTTAGACACATCTATATCATCGGACAAACAGGTACGGGTAAATCTACTGCTTTGCGTACGATGATCAATCAGGATATGCCTGCAGGCTATGGATTCACCTTGATTGACCCACATGGCGATTTGGCAGAAGGCGCACTCGAATACTTCCCCAAAGAGAGAATCAACGATCTCATCTACCGAGACGCGGCTAATATGGATCTCCCCTTTGGATTCAATTTTTTGGAAGCAAAAAACGAAAGAGAAATGGACCTCGTCACCAACGATGCGGTCGATATGTTCGTCAAATTATTTGGTTCAGAAATTTTTGGTCCGCGTATTCAGGACTATTTCAGAAATGGTGTCTTGGCATTGATGGAACAACCTGATGGTGGCTCATTGATCGAGATCGTGAGATTATTTACGGATCAAGCATATCAGAAAATTAAGCTCAAGAATGTTACCAATCCCGTCGTTCGTGCATGGCGAGAGAAGACGTACAACTCTATGGGAGATAGAGAAAAGGCAGAGATGATTCCGTATTTCCAAGCGAAGTTTGGACCGTTTACGACGACACCCATCCTGAGAAATATTATCGGACAGACTAAGTCATCATTTGATATTGGTGAGGTAATGGATAGTGGAAAGATCCTCATCATGAATCTCTCCAAGGGTAAAATGGGAGACGTAAATGCAGATCTCCTCGGTATGATGATCGTCTCACAAGTGAGACTCGCAGCGTTTCGTAGAGCTGATATTCCTGAGAAAGACAGAGTACCGCATTTCTTGTACATCGATGAGTTCCAAAACTTCGTCACCCCTGCGATCGAAAGTATTTTGTCAGAGGCTAGAAAATATAGACTAGGCTTGGTCATAGCGCATCAGTATATGGGGCAGCTCACCAGAGAGGGAACGTCGTCCAAAGGGGCCGTCAACCTCAAAGATCCTGTCTTGGGTAACGTCGGTAATATGATGAGTTATAGAATTGGTGTCGATGATACAGAAATCCTCGAGAGACAATTTGCTCCCAATTTTTCCGCAACGGATTTGATGAATCTCGATAAGTTCAAAGCGGTCGTCAAACTCTCTGTGGATATGCAACCAACCCCTGCATTTAGTATGACCCTCAAACTCCCCTGGGAAGATCCCAAGATCAACAACGAAGAAAAAGTAGCCATCATCAAACAGATCTCTGCACTCAAATATGGTAGAAAAAAAGAGTTGGTTGATAAAGAAATTTATTATAGAGTGGGGGTGTAGATAGATAATTTCTTGTATAAAAAAAGAGCCAGGTTGAATTTCAACCGGCTCTTGGGTTCTCTTTCATGGTCAAGCTATAGACACGTCCATCAATGATGGTTGTGAGCTTTTCACGAAAGACAAATAATGGCACACCTTTTTTGAGATGTTCGTCCTCGACAAGACGTACTGTACCAGATGTCGGAACATAAATTTCCAATAAGTTATCTCTTTCTATGGAAACAACTGTTCCTCTATCAAAGATAACTGTATCCATGGTATTGTACTCTTTCCAAGTGGAGTAGGATTGATACCCTTCGGTAAACGTAAACTCTCGTTTGACGTTTCTCCCATGTTCATCTACCCCATACACTGCCACAAAATTCTCTCCTGAAACGGCATTGTGAATCTTCAGGGACACTATTTCATCCGCACGCTTTTCGCGTACACCATTTCTGGTGATACACACTAAGAATGCTTGCTTTGGTGTTCTTCTGATTCCTACACCCTGATACCAAGTGATTGTTGCTTGTTTGAATGAGTACTGATTGCTATCCAAGTTTAGCATAAGTTTCTCTTCATCGAAGATAATTTCTGCAATAAAATTTGATGCAACAGTGAATATTCTTTGTTCAAACCAAGTAATCTGTGTAATCTGTTCTATGGCGAAATCGCAATTTATCTGAGTGATGTTGTTTTGGCGATCACAATAAAGGAATTGCCACTTCCCCATCACTTGATCAATAATCAACCAGCCTTGCTTGTAGCTCCGTACTTTGCAGTAGTCCGTATAGGTGCCTGCTAAGAACTGATTGCATTCAAGGCAGTACAGGTGATTATTTTGCGTCAGAATAATGCCGTTAGAAAACACTTTCTTGGCAGTTTCCTTTCTATGGTGATAGAGACACGCATAGATGAATCGTTCACTTTTGAGTTCGACTGTTTCAGTAATTGCAAGAGGAGGTTCAAGAACGTCAGGCGTTGTGTCCGTCGTACTTTCATCTTCTTGCCCCAACTCTTCAGTAAGGATTGTAGTATAATCAGTACTTGTGGTTGGGTCTGTTGTCGGCGTCGGGAGAGGCAGATCTGTTGTTGGTTGTAGTGGTGAGGTATCTGCTGGTCCTTCATGGAACTCAACAAATATTTCAGCGAATTTCCTGCTCCAGGACTTCTTCTTGGTAGTTACTACTTCAGGCTCATCATGTATCTCGAAGAATACCTCAGCAGCTCGTCTCAAGAGTCCTTTTTTGGCTACAGGAGTAATGGTTGGAAGCATTTTTCCATTTCTGCTTGGCAGAATGTCTATTCTCCCAGCCTGTACCTGTAGCTGTGGTGGTTCTCCGCGAAATCCCTCTTGGAAGACGAGTTTATACCAGTCCAGAAGTTCTTTTGGAATGGTGTTGAACTCCCTGACCGTTGGGGGAAGTTTTATCCCTTTGGAGAAGACAGAAGCATGGTCTTTCATCCTTCGATGGATCTCATTACTTTCATATCCAGGTAAGGTTCCCTTGTACGGGTGTATACCAATGAAGAGTTGAAAGGTAACGATAGCCCATGAGAACCAGTCTGATTCTTGGCTGAAATTCCGTTTGCTACTGTAGTCTTCTATCAAGGGATGCACTGCCTTCGCTGGCCAGTGTCGTGTCATCCAGGAATCCACATCCATGATGCGGGGTTCAGGACCATGTTCTCCCATATACACCACCCAATTGAGTTCGTTGTGATCCACCATGATACATCGGTACGCATGTGCCAATGCAACAGTTTCTCGCATACGTTCTACGAGCACACAAAGAAGTTGATCTGTGAGACCAAATTTTTCTTTGCCTCTACTCGTAAAGAGTCGTGCTAGGGGTTCTCCTTCAGCAAAGTACATCCAGAAACCGATAGGTTTTTTGTCTGCAGGTGACTGATAGAGAAACCCTTTTGGTGAGATAATGTAGGGCGAGTTGAAGAAACGAAGTAATTTCAGTTTCTCCATCTTTTCCTCCGGGATAGGATAGGGAAGATGTTCTTTGCCTGCAGTGTAATACAGTTTAAAGATCTTGTTTCCCTGCCTATAGATGTGAGCTTCACCTCCTTTGGCGACAAAGTTTCCTCCGGTGTCAAAAGAAGTTGGACTCAAAGAAACTGTTTTCCCATCTTCAAAGTAGAAGGTGGTTACTTCTTGTAGAATCATGTTTTTTCAACTTTTTTTTCGTGATCAATGTACAATGCACTGACAGCGACATCATCCATAGGAGAATTGCCTTTACGAAGTATACTTGCTAGTTTCTGACGAGCAAAGCCTTGTGCTTTGGGATTCTTGTCATGGGCAAGCAGATCATCTTCCGTATAGTCAAGCATTTGCTTGGTTGCGTCTTCCCAGGTGAGTCCTGTCATTTGTCCGACTCCATCCGTTGCGACGATGATACAGGAAATGTTTGCCATATCCTTTTCATTGAGTCGTAGTTGGATGCCACGCATGCTGTGGTCAAGTGTGTAGCGTTCGGTAATTTTGAATTCCTTACGATCGCTGCCCACTTTGTAGTCACCATAGAACTCTTCGCTTTTGAGTTTCTTGAGATAGGTATCTCGAATTTTCTCAAAGCGATTCTTTGCTGCGGCGAATGGTATGAGTTCCTTCTTGAGTTCATCAATTCGGTCGTTGTAGGGCTGACATCTTTTGAGCCAGTTTTCACGATCTTCATTGAATCTCACAAGTGCTTTCTCATACGTTTGCTTCTGACGATCATAGGTTTCGAGTGCATATGCATAATTTCTCTTGCGAGCTTCATACGCTTTTCTTTCTCGCTCATACTGATCCATAGTTCTTTCATGGGTTTCAAGAAGGGCTTTATAAGGATCTTTTGGTACAACGAAGATGTTTTTCATCTTGTCTAAGAAACTCTTTTGAGGTTCTACATACTTGGGATCCTTCCGCTCATTTTCAAGCTTGATAAGTTCCTGAGATTTCTCTGGGACTTTTGGCTCGATTGGTTCGGTCGGTAGCTCGGGTTCGTATGGCCTTTTGTAGACAAATCTTGGCTTTTTTTCTTCCTCTTCCTGTATCAACACATTAATGCGTTCTACTTGTAGTTGTTCTACACGTATATCCTCATCAATATGAGTTGTACTGAAGAGTGGAACTCCAGGTAAGTTATTTGCCACATTGGTTACGATGCGACATTCAACACCACTAATAGCATGTATATTCCCTCCGTATTCTTGGATGAATGCGTTGCGGCGATCACCTGTATTGAAGTACGGGTAGTATGGAGCTTTGCCATTCCAGGTAAACTGGAAGAGGTTGTAGCTTCCATCACGGAATTTAATACCAACCACGCCATCACCCAATACTCTGATGAGTCCTTCAGTCTTCGTAAATACTCCGTAGAGGAGCGTCGCAGACATATCGGTATCTCTCAGAAACCAGGTCTTCATAGCATTGTCGATATACGCTTTGAGACGGGTATCGATTGCTGAGAAGAACTTGACGGGTATATCTGGTGTAGGCTGTTTGCCCATGAGCCGGTCGAGAAATCCTCCTGTTTGTTTGGATGCATCTTTGAAAAGCTTTTGGTAGGTTTCTACCAAAGTTTTGGTGAGCATACGTACAATAGTTGCAGATCCCAACTGGGTATGTGCCCCGCTCGAACATCCATCACTGACAGCGATGAACTGAGCATGACCTTCGGGGAAGGTACCTGCTAAGCAGTAGTCTTGTCCAGGAGTCGCATCATTTTCATGAGCTTTCCCGGTAAGTACCGCATAATCAATTCTTCGTTTCATACTTGTTTTTTTGAAGGGTTGGTGGCCATTGGCCACCAACCCTGGGTGATTAAATGAAAGATTTGAGATCATCCTCCATCGCATCAGTATCTTTGTCGGTACCGATGTGTTTGGATTTGATGATCAATGAGCTGGACACGAAGTTTGCAAGTTTCGCTAGTGTCGCAGCATTGGCGTTGCCCATGTCCACGAAGTGAGTGAGGCCAGCTTGTTGTTTGAACGTTTCCAAACTGTTGACTATACTCATACGTGAGTCGCGCTCGCCTTCGCTTTCTTCTCCCCCATCAGGGCGAGGTTTGGTCAAACCAATCAGGATAGTCGTGAACGACTCAAACCCTTTGATCGCTTTGACCTCAGCGATTTTTTTGGCAATGTCTGCAGGGCTGACTCCCTTTTCAGTATCTTGTCCATCAGTTATGATGAAGCAGATACCATTGACGAGGAGTTGCTTGCCTGCCAACGTTTTGCCATAGTCCACGATCGAACTTACGGCATTGTACGTCGCTTTGTAGAGCGGTGTCCCGTTGTCTGGTGAGAAGTGTGGGTATGCTTCCAAGTTTATTTCCGAGGCAGGAGTAAATCCATGTATCTCAGAAATATTATTGGAATCATTGAATGTGAGTGCTCTGAGCAACACATTCTCACTCCTAGGAGAGCTTTTCGTGGCAGTCGCTGCCTCGATAAGCATCAGTCGGAGTTGTCCGGCAAAGGGTGATACTGAGCCACTTCTGTCTATCGCGATGACGGACAATGTG
>CAZWFZ010000033.1:7548-11147 GCA_964633455.1 uncultured Candidatus Peribacteria bacterium
GCCACTTCTGTCTATCGCGATGACGGACAATGTGTACTCTGATGCCCCTCTTTCGAAGATTTCTTCGAGGTTTGGAGCTTGATAGGCAGTTGAACCACTGCTGAAACTGGATTGCTGATTGAATCTCATTTTAGATAGATTAAATTGTTTACAATGTTGTTTATTTCAGGAATTCTGGTGATGCAATGAAATGCACACCTTGTGATTGAAGTGTGCTTTTCCATTGCTTGGTAAGCTCAGGAAAATCTAATTCTCCAATCTTTGGCATCATACCGCAACAGTCCTCAAGGACATACATTTTGGTAAAATGCTCAGGTCCCAGGTATTTCATTGCCTGGTCAATCGTGTACCGTACACCATGACTGAGCATGGGACCACAGAAACCGATCACATCTGCCTGAGCAAGTTGCTCGAGGAAGACGGTATCGATACCGGTGGTTTTGTCGTTTCTGATTTTCATCTCCGCGACAACCCCGCCGATTTGATCTACAAAACAATTAGATGTTTTGCGTACAAAATCTACTTGCGCATACTGATCACGTTCCCAATAAAGGAGCGTGTTCATCAGTTCTGGAATAACATTACATCCGGGCGTCCCGTCAATGCAATGTTCGGGCCAGATCGTGAGTGGGTAGTTACCCTTGGTTTCAACTCGCTCTGTATACAAGAGACAGTGCTCGAGTATGGTTCGGTTGTTGATTTGAGGAAGTGTTACCTTGGGAAGCTTGGGTAACCATCTCTTTGCCACAATATCTTGATGATAAATGCTGGTATAGGATGGTGGTGGCTGTCCTTTGGGGTCTTCCCAGAAGATGGGATGATTGATCGATACGAGACGATTATGTTCTCGTACAATCGTGATCCCCGTCAATGGGTATAACCCTATGTAGCCAATACGATCAATCAGTGCCGCAGTTTTTTCAACCGCATCACGAGATCCAGGTACGGGCATAGCTGCTTTGAGTGCTATCTCATCACAGAAGTCGACTTGTGGATCGACGATTACTAATCGCGAATTTCGCATATTTTTTATTTTTTATATGTTAATGAATGCTGTATATAATCTATAAATATTATGACATAAATGTCAATAGATAATGCGATATAATAAGTGTATTGTATTTCTTGCAAAGTGACTAAGAAAGGTGGGTATCAATATGCAGATATATAGATTCTTACTTCTAAAATGGTAATCTTTTGGAGGACGAATCCCATACCTTTGGTACCGGGATACCCAAAGGCATAATTCTTGCCTCCAAAATCATTACATGCTTTTGGGGTGTGAAATATAATTGTGCCAATCATAAAACTATTATTTTTATAAAGTTATTCCAAAATCTTTACTTACTGTAGGAAAACGAGCCCCTTATCAAAGATAAGGGTTTTCTGCTTCTACAACTTTACTATGTTTTGAAAAAGATGATACCTAATCATATCTCTTAGAAAAGTAATACTCATTTTTTATGTGATTAGGTATAATTGAATCAATCAAAAAAATAATATTTTTTTGAAGATTCAAATAAAAGAAAACCCCCGTCGAATTTCGACGGAGGGTTGCAGATGTGGTGATCTGCTATTCAGTTTTTGCTGTATCAGGTTCGGGTGGCTCATTCAAGAAGTCTCTGATCAGCTTCTGCGTAAACAGGAGCTTCACGTGGAGCTTGAGTGCCATTTGGTTTCTAAAACCATCGATGGACTCATTCAAGATGACTCTATTTCCACCAATGCGCTTGAGCCAGACTTTCTCTTCTAGTGAGAAGATGCGGTCATAGACGCGAGCGAGTCGGGCCTGATCAGCGTCAGCAGGGTCATACTCCAAGAGCGCAATGCTTCCAGGTTCCTGATAGACGATGGTATCATCCATCATCATCGCGAGCTGGTCACAAATGGCCTTACTTTTGGCAATTGATTGCGTCGTTAGTTCCGAGACATCTATCTCTATATTTCCTCCATGAGGGAGTTCATGACAGAGATCGATCTCATTTGGGGTACTCAGCGCTACCATCAACTTATACAATTCAGCAACATACGGATTATCCATATCTGCTGAGAATATGTGTTGATTGTAGACATTGATGCTATCCGGTGAGGGGAACTTACTCCCATAGTGATCTGTAGGAGCTGAGGATGGATCATCGCTTTGTTCTTCTAGCAATCCATCACAACTCATGAGCAATACGCTTACCAACAATATACTAAAAATTTTCTTCATGCACTTATTTTTTATCCTGCAAATGCTTGCGCAGTGCAAGTTGTGAAATAATGATTTGTAGCGCACGGTTTTCCATGCTTGAACCAGAACCATCTGCAAGCAGATGATTGGCTGAGACAGCATTGAGCCATACTTTTTCCTCGACGGTCATGTGACGATCGAGGGTACGAAGCAACTTCGTCTCATCTGGATTCGATGCATCAAAGTCGAAAAGAACGCTAGAGTTAGCCACTTGACGTGGTTCCGTTGCTGCACGCTCAGTCATACTCAGAGTCAGCGCAAGTGCTATATCGAGCAAGGTACTAAGATCTTTTTTGACCATATTTCCTTTTGGAAATTCATGACAAAGATCAATCTCTTCACTCGATGCATAGCGCATCAGCAATGAGTAGAGCATCTGCATGCTCCTGCTCGTATCGACACTGAACATAGTGGGATCCACTATTATCGTAGCGATAGGGTATTGCTGACTAAACGCTTCACGCGAAGCGAGCTTTTGATCAAGCGCAATCGAGTCAGCGATTTTTTTCTGCACCAGTGCGATAGAGTCGCGTTGTTGCTGTTCAGCTTTTGCAAGTCTCGTTGCTTCATTTTCTACACAACTTGATCCAAGCATTGCAACAAGCGTGAACAATATGATTATTTTTTTCATTTTTTCTTTACTTGTTTTTTAAGTGATCTAATCAGCTCATTGAGCTGCTTTTGTTGATAGAGCAGTTTTACGAGAATTTTGGTAGCCATTTGACTAACAAAATACTGATCTTCTGTATTTGCCAATGCTACCTGTCCTCCTATTTTGCGTAACCATACTTTTTCCTCTAGCGTGAATTGATTATCAATCACGCGTAAGAAACGAACACTTGCATCATCATTCCCATAGAAGTCGATGAGCTCAGTGCTATTAGGTGTTGCATAAAGAGGGTTTTCACCAGTGAGTTGCTCTATGAGAAGTTGATTTGCACTAGCGACACCTAGTATCAGTGAGAGGAAACTAGCGTCTGAATAGTCCAATCTATTCCCATGAGGCAGATCGTGACAGATATTGACCTCTTCCTGAGTGGCGTATTGCATCATCAAATTATAGAGATAGATTTGCATTTCACCTGCCTCTTCCCCTACTGAGAAGTTCTTAGGAGAATAGTCTACTGTCCTCAAGGGAAACAGTGTGCAGAGTGAATCTACTATACTCTTTTCTGGTTCATCATCTGTTGATTCTGCTACTTCCTCACCTACGGGACTCTCCACATGTCTTGGTGGAGCAGTCTGTGTGGTCGGAGTATCAGCGAGTGGAGTATCCACAGGCGCTTTTTTGCACGCACTCATGAGTGCTATGCAACAGACAAGTAGGTATACTCTCATTTCCCTGGTCTTTTGACGTTAGTAGATG
>CAZWFZ010000034.1:0-6362 GCA_964633455.1 uncultured Candidatus Peribacteria bacterium
GCACCCGATTGGACAATACTGATTTGGGGAGATACCCAAACAATTCGTTGACAATAGGGCCTCAGATCTGCTCACTCGTATTGCTTATAAATGACTTTGCAACACCTTTAATCAGTCCTTTGATGATAGATGTTCAAGGGTCATATTCAGTTATATTTACCTCCCCATCAGGATCAAGTTTGAGACCGTAGTCCGCTACAAGTTCTTCCATCACATTACGTGCCGTGTTGTGTGCTTGGATAGTAGAAGTCATTTTGATGCCAATTTTGGCTGCTTCCTTGGTTCATTTTTTCACGGTTTCGAGCGCTACTTTTCTCGTTTCTTTTTTGACCATTTGCTTGACAACTTTCTTGGTTCCTGCAACTGCTGCTTTACGTCCGAGGCCAATCATACCTCAGGTGAGTCACAATTCTACCAAAAAATTCACCGTACTACTTGCTCATGCTCACACATCGTATCAAGTAATTTTCATTTGTGCGACGGCGGTTCTGGCTTGTTCGAGACTAGCGAAACTTTGGAAAAGTAATTGTTCGGTAGCTGAGAGTTGACCACCAGCTTGTTGTTTTTTGGCTATCTGGTAGATGTCGATCAGTTTTCCCACTTCCATGATACCAGTGACAAACGGAATCTGTCGCTCTCGTCCTGCTGTGAAGTTCTTCCAAGGCGTGCCTTGATCTCCATCAGGAAGTTGCATGATATTGGTATAGTACGTTTGTACAGCCTTGAGTTGGTTTTCTTGTTGTTGGAGAGCATTGAGCTGTCCCATGAGTGAGCGTTGTTTCTCGTTGAGTACCGGACGAAACTTGAGCTCTTCACCAGAAGCATTTTGATACAAGGTGATAGCATTGATGTCTTCGGGAGAGCAGTCAGCTTCAAATTGTTGTTTAGCAGTATGGAGTTGCTGTGTCAGTTGTTCATATGATGTACGTTGTTTCTGTACTCGATCTTTGATGCCAAACAGCGTGAGCTCACCATTCTTTTTGGTCATCAAGGTAAGCAAATAACGTTCTTTAAGTTGCTCTTTTTGTGACGAAGTGAGACGGTTATCTGCGTCGGTAGTTTTACAAACGGTGACAAGTAATGTTTTCTTTTGTTCGTAAGTTCATCTCGTGAAATGTCTATGCGCTTCAAATGTTCTGACTTGCGAGTCCATCCACTTCTCAGTTCCTACTTTCCCTTCTTGCAGTTCTTTGTACTGCGTATCGGTTGCTACTTTTTTTTGTTCAAGCTCTTGTTGAAGATGTCTGAGTTGATTATTGTATTTGCTAAGTTCATGAAAGAGATCAAGAATAGCTCTATCAGTAGGAGATCATAGCATGATGACACTCTTTTCTTGTTCTTTTCCTATACGTTTTTTTGCATCAAGATATGCGGTAGTAAGTGCGCGACAAAAACTTTCTTCGAGGAGAGAATCGATGCCTTGATTGAGTTCATAACTGAGTTGAGCACGATTATTTTTGTTTTCAAAAAATTTGTTTGCAAACGCTTTTTGCAACTCTTGCAGATCTATCTGCACATCTTTGTTGGTATTGAGACGGTCGAGGAGTTGCTCAGGCATGTTAGTCGAGATGAGCAAGTAAATCCTCTGCTTCTTGTGTATCTTGTTGGTGTTGTTCGTTCTCTTGTGCTCTGAGTATTTCCAATTGCTGTACATTGTTTTGGAGCACGCTTTGTTGTTGTTTATTGTGAACCGTACGAATACCGTTCGCTAAGAAAGCAATTATTTCATTTTCTGTTTCTTCCGTACATGCATTACTTGCGAGCAATGCCAAAAAACCTTCAGCTAAATTTCGACTGGGTTGGAGTTGTTGTAACGTTGAAATAAGTAACTCTCTTTTGGACATAACCACCTGTACAAATAAAATGTATTATTCCGTACTCATTGCTTCGATCTTGAACATCATAGCATTCATGTTATCTACCACCCCTTGAACTCGTTCTTGGAGTTGTGGATTTACATAACCGAAATAGACCATCAGCAGGGTTGCCCCTACTCAAGCCCCGTGTTTCATAGCAGTTTGGAGTTTCTTTACCTTGACAAGGTCACCTGATTTTTGTGCTAACCGATACTCTCCTGCGACAAACCAGGATTGATAGAGTATTGCTATCACAGTTAATATATTTGCTACGACAAATACGATATCTAGAATATCATGTGTTTTATCTGCAAGATAGTGAGTTTTTTCACTTATCTTTAGCATGACATCTGACCTGCTGTGTAATTGAAGGAGAAATCATTCCATATCTTGCACTATTTTATTAGTATTTTCCAAGGTAGGCTCTATTTTTTTGGCTTCTTCCATAAGTTTGGTGAGACGTCCATCATACCACCGATCTAGACCTTTGGCAACCAGTGAATTGTTGAGATATTGGTCTGCTTCTGTGAGATAGTTTTGATATTTGGTGATAATTTCTTGATAGTTCTCAGAAGTAACGTGTACTTCGGTTTTAAACTTTTCACTCATGGATTTGACTTCATTAGCTTGTTCTCCTAGCGTACTAGATAATTTTCCCATCAATGTAGTAAAGGTGTGTAAGATATCGCTCTGTGCATTATCCAACGTTTGTAGGATGAAGTAAATCTGTATAGAGATAGCCACATACATTGCTCTCATACGTTCTTTTCTATGCTTGATCCAGTCTACCATATCCATCGTCCAACCTTTAAATCCACCACAGAAACCCGCCTCTAGACACAGTCTGCGCAACTCATTTTTCTTGGGATGATTTGCAAACACACGTTCGAGAATACGAGATTTCTGAACGAGTTGCTCATTGCTAAGCTTCCCTAGTTCTCATTCCTCAATATGAGCTTGGTGAATCTGATCTATCTGTACATCTGATAGTTCGAGATGTGGATCTATGCCTTTTTCGAGAGCGAGTTGTTGGAGACGCTCTTTGACAGCTTGGTTTCTATCGGGACGCTCTCGCAGTTGTGCATGCGTATATGCATCTTCTTCGCTGAACCCATAGCGTGAGTGCTTACCAAAATAGCCAAGAGGAGCATCATCACTTGGCGCTTCCTCGGCAAGCTCAAGTATGAGAGCGCTTTTTGTGGCTGCGGTATGCGTTTGCAACGCCCCCTCTTGAGGTGTTTGAGATGCATGTAGTGCGATTGGTTCTTTGGTCATGATTGAGATGCGAATAAAGCAATAATCTATTGTACTCCAAGCGTCATTTTTTGCCAAAAGAACCGCTCTGTGCGGCCTCTATATATTGACTTTTGTGTAATAGTAATCGTGAAAATATGAACTGCAGTTCACATTCCTTTTTGGAGGATTTTTCCTATAGTTCACTTGTAGTGTCTGTGAGAAAACTTGCCTTCATTTTGTTACTCTTATCGTCATGCAGATAGATATAGATATTTTGAAACAACTACCCAAAATTGCGAGTAAATATAGACTCCCCAGCACCAAAAAGGCGATTGTTCAGATGATCACTTCCTATTTGCCATATATTACCTTGTGGGTGAGTATGTACTATCTCGTGCAGTTTGGACGATGGTGGGGATGGATTGTAGGTATCATCAATGCATTCTTTTTGGTACGTATTTTCATTATTCAGCATGATTGTGGGCATCAATCATTTTTTGCTTCCCATGCTGCCAACAATTGGATTGGCAAAATAAGCAGCATTTTGACCTTTATTCCCTATTCGTATCGAGCAGCAGGACACAATTTTCATCATAACCATACCAATAAACTCCGAGAGTTTCGTGATATCGGTGATCTCTATACGATGACAGTAGAGGAATTCAAACAAGCAAGTTGGTGAAAAAAGATTATGTATACGATATTTCGTAGTCCGATAGTGATGTTTGTTATAGTACCCGTATGGTATATTTTGCTCAATAACCGTTTCCCTCTTGCACGTAGCCCCGAAGGTAAAAAAATCCATGCAGAGCTATGGATGGATAACGCATTGACGATAGTAGTCTATGGGGGAATTGCCTATTTACTCGGCGTACAAGTGTTGTTGTATGTGCAGTTGCCTATTCTGGTACTTTTTTGAACTATTGCTATTTGGTTTTTCTATATCCAACATCAACAGGAATTTGGCTACAAAGCACGAACTGATAGACGAGAATACGTGCGTGCTGCAGTGCAGTGAAGTACTTACTACGATCTTCCCAAATGGCTTCACTGGTTGACAGGCAATATCGGCTATCATCATATTCATCACCTCAATGCAGCGATCCCGAGCTACGAGTTAGCACATTGTTACCAGGCTGAGCCGTTGCTTCAAAAAGTTGCTAATAAACTTACGTTCTCCCAAAGTTTACGTTGTATGCGAAATCATCTCTGGGACGAACAGCAACAGAGAATGATCTCGTTTAGAGAGTATTTTCGTACGTATAAGAGGGAAAAGTAGGACCTAAGAATTAAGACTTAAGAATTGAGACTTAAGACAAAAGTGCATTACGGTAGCGCACAAGTCTAGGAATATAAGTATAGTCTCAAATAACTAACAGAACGTTAGCAACCTCACGGGTCCCTATGGGAGTGAGGTTGCTTTTTGATGAATCGTGATGGCTGTCTTACGGAAGACCTGCGCTACCTAGAGTTTTTTGCTTCTACTGAGTCTTCATAAAAGTTTATGTAATAAAGTTTTTTGATTGACTCTGTGATACTTTAGTGACTTTTTGGGTCATGCCAAAAAGGAGGCCACCCCGGCAGGGGAGGAAAAATGCTTTCATATATAAAAAAATATTCTCCTGGATTCTTCACCCACTCACTTTGTTCGGGGTTCAGAATGACAGGGGTTACCTTCCACGAGCTGCTCTTCTTGGAGCGGTGGTGTTTCTTCATGCAGCTGAGCCAGGTCTTCACGAGCGACCTTGATTGAGTTGAGGCATTCTACCACTGTTGGGATTAGCTCTTCCTTTACCGAACTTATCGGTAGATTTGTCGAGACGAATTGCCGTGTAGGCATCTTTGAGATCTACTACGGGCTCATGTTCTGATTTTTCTACTTTGGTCTTGTGCATTTTTTCTATAGCAGATAAAAATACTTTTTCTTCATCTGAGACAAACATAATTGCTTTGCCACTTGCTCACGCTCTGCCGGTTCTCCCGATTCTATGGATATAACTTTCAGATTCTTTGGGAACATCGAAATTCACGACCAAACCAACGTTTTCCATATTGAGTCCTCTTGCAGCTACGTCAGTAGTGACCAATACTTTGAGCACATTTTCTTTGAAGCTTTTGAGGGTGCTATTTCTTTTGCTCTGAGGCATATTACCATTGAGCATACCCGCTCTGTATCAAGATTGTTCAATAATTTGCAAGAGTGTTTTTGTATTTCTTTTGGTTTGCGTGAAGATGACAATTTTGTCATTTGGATGCGTCTTGATCAGGTGGAGGAGATTGAATACTTTGTCCTGATGGGGGATATGCATGTGTTTGTGATCTATCTTGTCTACGGTAGTGACTTCACCAATTTTGATAAACTCATAACTCGGGACATGTGCATCTATCACTTTTTTGATATCAGGACTAATGGTTGCACTAAACGTATGCGTTTGTTTGATTTGTGTCATGTGTGCTCGAATTTTTTCGATATCACGAATGAAACCCATATCGAGCATTCTATCTACCTCATCGAGAATCAACGTGTCTACTTGTTTGATATTGACGACTTTTTGATTGAGAAAGTCGAGGAGTCTGCCTGGTGTTGCAACGATGATACTTGGTCATGTAGAGAGATTTTTTTTCTGCACATTCGGACTTGCTCATCCATAGAGACACACAAATTTTACTTTGTAGTATTTCCCAATATGGGAAATTTCTTCACCTATTTGATTGACGAGTTCTCTCGTAGGAGCCAGGATAAGTGCCTGCACTCACTTCCTCGTGGTGTCAATGTTTTGCAACAACGGGATCACAAACGCAGCAGTTTTACCTGTCCCTGTCTGGGATTGTCAAACAATGTTTTTACCTGCCAATGCAAGCTTGATAACTTGCGTTTGAATATCAGTCGCTGACTCATATTTCATTTCGGTGAGTCCTTTGAGGATGCCAGAGTGTAAATTAAGATCTTTGAATAACATAGGGAAAAATGAAGAACAATAAAGAGGTGTTCCACTCCCTCTCCCTTTGGGACCTCGATGCCTGTAAAGGTAGAGGGTTGCACCCTGAAGGGTATAAAGGGTGAGGGGGATAGAAAGCGTGTTTATACCTATTATTCCCGTTATTACAACCTACAGAGTTAAAGTTGTAGTTTATGTGCCCCTCACCAAAGGTGAGGGATAATTGCATCATCCAGAAAATTATTCCTTTTTATGATTTCCTGAAAACACGTGCCCCTTACACAAAGTGTAAGGGTAATGCTACCCGCTTGAGGATTTGTAGCTTTTGAGG
>CAZWFZ010000034.1:6462-11081 GCA_964633455.1 uncultured Candidatus Peribacteria bacterium
CCCCGGTTATTCAAGTTTGATCACCGAGGCTTCTTTTTTTGCTGCTTCGGCTTGTGCAAGCGCAGCGTTTGCTAAATCTTCACTAGCTAGAAGGACTGCTTGTAGCGCTTCTCCAACTAGTTCTTTAGGTGTAGGAAGCAATGTTATGCCACCCGGTTCAAGGTTGAGGGTATGGCTGTGCCTCTTAAAACCGGCATCAGTGAGGTTGCTGCGTAGCATCGTGAGCCCATTTACGTGCTCAAAGCGAGTCGCTTTCGCATCGTCAATAACCGTAACCTCCCACTCTAGCGGTTTTTCACGCAAGGATTGAACAATTTCCTTTACTTGTTCAGCATCAGAAACCGCTCTTTCACAAGCTGTAAACAATAAACACCAGGCGCCTAGCGCCAAAAACAAAATCATTTTTTTCATGTGCAATTTTTTTGTACCTCTATTATTATCTTTTCTGTCTCATAAGTCAATAGGAAATTAAGTAAGTGGAAAGCATTGTTTTTTAGCGACTTTTCCGTATGCTGAGAGCAGTTGATAGATAGTGAACCACTTTTTCTGTCTCCCGCTGATGCGGTTTTTTGTTTTCTGTTTTTGGAGTATGGCTATTAGAAACATTGCGATTATTGCCCATGTAGATCATGGGAAGACGACCTTGGTCGACCAGTTATTGAGGCAGTCAGGCACCATGAAAATCTTGGAAGGAGCGGATTTGGTGATGGATAGCAACGACCAGGAGCGTGAAAGAGGCATCACGATTTATTCCAAGAATACGTCTATTGTCTACAAAGGTGAGACGATCAATATCATAGACACCCCAGGCCATGCTGATTTTGGATCAGAGGTGGAACGTGTGTTGCGTATGATCGACTGCGTCTTACTCGTCGTAGATGCCTATGAAGGACCAATGCCCCAGACGAAATTCGTGTTGAAAAAATCCCTTGAGCTCGGACTCAAACCGATTGTGATTTTGAACAAAATAGACAAACCTTCTGCGAGACCAGCAGAGGTCATCAATATGTTATTCGACCTCTTTATTCAGCTAGGAGCGACCGACGAACAGGCCGAATTTCCGATCGTCTACGCGAGTGCAAAAAATGGATACGCGATGAAGGAATTGACTGATGCACCGGTAGACCTTGGACCTATCTTCGATGCAATCATGCAGTATGTACCTGAAGCACCCAACTACCCAGAGAAACCTTTTCGTATGCAAATTGCTAATCTTGGCTATGATGATTATATGGGAAGATTGTGAATTGGCCGCGTCTATGAGGGAACCGTGACTCCTGGTACCCAGGTGACTATTATAGACAATGAATGACAAAAAAGATCAGGCAAAATCGTCAAAGTATTTACGACGTTGTGATTGCAACGTATAGATGCCAAAGAAGCAAAATGCGGTGATATTGTGACGATATCCGGTATCCCGAATATTTTCGTGGGAGAGACCATAGGGATAGGTAATGAGATTGAGGCATTACCGCCTATCGCTATTGATGAGCCGACCTTGCGTATGGAATTTCTCGTCAATGATTCTCCCTTCGCCGGCAAAGAAGGAAAATATATGACGACCAGAAATATGCATGAGAGAATTACCAAAGAACTAGAGACAAACGTCGGATTGAAACTAGAAGAATTTAGCGGGCGTTTTATCCTCTCAGGGAGAGGCGAATTGCATCTGTGAGTTTTGATAGAGACGATACGTCGTGAAGGACGAGAATTGCAAGTAGGCGCACCAGAAGTCATCTTCAAAATGGTGGATGGCCAAAAGAAAGAACCGTTCGAACAGTTGATAATTAGCGTTGAAGACGCGATGGCAGGCACCATGATAGAAAAGGTTGCTAACCGCAAAGGTATGATGCAAGCGATGAAATCAGAAAACGGATTAACTACACTAGAATTTGAAATACCTACACGTGGGCTACTGGGCTTCAGAGGAGAATTTATTTTGATTACGAGAGGGCAGGGCATCATGTATTCGGCATTCTCGCATTTCGATGATTATGCAGGTGATATTCCCAAGAGACAAGTAGGATCTATGATTTCGATGACTGATGGACAAACGATGAATTATAGTATTTTCAAGCTACAAGATCGCGGTCCAATTTTTGTCGATCCAGCACAGCCTATTTATGAGGGAATGATTGTGGGAGAACATCTCAAAGGTGGAGATCTCCAAGTCAATCTGACGTTCAACAAACAGCTCACCAATGTCCGTAATGCAGGTAATGAAGTAGCGATGCGTTTGGATCCTATCATTCATCTCACCCTTGAAGATGCACTTGGCTATATCGGCTCAGACGAACTTGTTGAAATCACGCCCAAATCAATTCGTTTACGCAAAAAATATCTGACACAATCTGCGAGAGACTTGGCGAGGAAAGCAGAAAGAGATGCGTTGGGCAAATAGACAAATATGCAAGAGGAAATCCCATGGTTGAATCTATGACTCTTATTGCATAGAAAAGACAAAATGATGAGAAACCCCAATAAAGTATTGCTATTTCAACGTACTTAGGTATAGTAACTTTCCTTTATATACTAAACATATACACATGACTAACGAAGAACAAACAACACCTGTTACTGAAGAAGAAACAACAACACCAGAAGCTCCAGCGACACCCGAAGTTGAGACAACAGAAGCTCCAGCTACACAGGAGGAAACAGCATAGTCTGTCCCCGTCACGTTCAGAAAGAAGGCATCTGCCTTCTTTTTCTTAATATATAAAAAAACCTCATCCATCAGTGACGGTGGAGTGAGGTTTTGAGACATCTATCTTGGCTTATGCAACCAATTCAGCAGTCAATGCGTCGGTAAGATCTTTTGCTGTGTGTTGTTTAACTACTGCCATTGCTTCTTCTCGTTCTTTTCAAAAATCCTGTGTTTCCAATGCTTGGTTGATAATTTCTGCTGCTTGTTGAAGTTCCATAGCCATAATAATTTGGTAAGTCTATAAAATGTACACTTGCTTGTAATCCGTTTCGTGTGAAAGTCAAGAGGAGCTTTGCCCTTTAGTTATTTACTACTCATTTTCGCCTGTACAAAAGCACTCATACTCAGATGGTGAAGGTGGGATGCATGAGGGATTTTGTGTATAAAGATGGTTACTATCTTTTATTTCTTCTCTATCTTATATGTCTTCACCGTGACTGATTTACCCAATGCTGTTGCCTGATCAATGGCGTCTTGCACTCATGAGGTATTGTTGACGTGGAAGGCGAGGAGTGCATCACAGGCTTCGACGATCTGTTTGTTTCTCGCATAATAACTTTCTTCATTTGCGAGCGTGAAGGGCGTTGTGTCATAGATACTATCTGGAGCAACTATTGAAAGCATCCTGAGTTGTGCAGTGATATTTTGTGCTTGCTCTGATGTGATGACTCATTCTTTTGCTCTCTTCTCATAGTGCGCACAAAACTTCTCCAATGCAATGGGCAAATAGACGCGCAATTGTGTAGCTGGATCTCCCAACGTACGTGCGATTTCTGTAGCAATGTAATCAACACCCAAAGCTCATCACGTCACTATGCCGTTGCCTTGTTGGATGATTTCAGTGACAGAAGACTGCACATCGCGCTCTACCTCTTCATTCCCTGTTCTCCACGATCAGCTGATTCAGTAGAATTTCATCTTCATGTTTATGGATAAAGATACGATCTCTTATCTTATACTATGATGGTAGTCCCAGAGTATATTGGCTAAAGTGAGTATTTGTGCGTCCATAGGTGCTATCTCGGTAAAGTGAGTGTTTCTATGAGTTCTGCTGCTGTATCCTTGGGTTTATTCTTGAGGAGAATATGTTTGGTATCGAGGTGGAGTTGTGCAATACATTTTGCTAGAGGCCTGTTACTATTGAGATCTTTGAGGATATCTTCTGTTTCGCGTTCGGTACAATAGGCTGAGGTCGTGAAGAGCGTGATGTGTGGCGCGGTGATCGTATATCCTTGTGATTTTAGATAGGCAAAAAATGCATTACCACCTATCACTTCGAGATAGAATATCCTTTTGTTTTGTCCATGACTGATGAAGCTTTTGACTTGACCAATATCGAGAGTAGCTATACTTTTGGTCAGATCTCGTGACACACCTCATCCGAGTTGCGTAAGTTTCTGCTGTGCTTCCTCGAGCGTACAGGCCCCCAAGAAATCTAGCGTGATGTGTAAATCACGTTCGAATTTCATCGGATGCGTATGATGCGCCAATCACTTGATAATTTTTTGCATCTCGCGCAAGATCTCCTCATAGGTATTCTCAACATCCATAGTAATGTAGGATTTCTCGAGCATGGCTACTTCGATAGGGGAATAAAACAAATTACCCAACGAGGTCTTGTTCAAGGATAGAAAATTTGACATGTAAGAATAGAACTAAGAATCGTCAAATTTTCTAAGAATAAATTGTCTTGATTTTGATTCTAACAAAATGTTTCAAACTATGCATTTCTCAATGTGTTACATCCTATATCTAAATACAATTTACTCTATATGGCTTTCTTCATGCTACATATTTTTTTCCTCATTTCATCTCTTTATTTGATTATTTTATGGAAATTGTATTGACTTACATAGTTTATTTATTAAATTATGTATGTTGTTCATTACCAAATCCAAGCAAAAAAATTATT
>CAZWFZ010000035.1:0-10719 GCA_964633455.1 uncultured Candidatus Peribacteria bacterium
TTATTTCATTCATTATTAATTTCTCAAGTGGCGGTTTTGACCCTTTAACGTACCGGTTAATTAATAAAACGAATATACATATTATGTATAATAAGTCAAGTGTATTTTGAAACTTCGAATGAAACTCGTATCATTGATTTGATGAGCTAAAAACTAGTAACACTCATGAAGCCGATATTGTTTTTCCTTCATGGATATATAAAACGTATCTACTTTTTTATGTTTCCTTTTCCGCTATGCTCACCCTTACCTTCCACGGACACTCATTCATAGAAATCACCAATGGTGCTGAAAGTCTGCTTATAGACCCATTTATTACGCATAATCCTGCGTGTACGTTAACACTTGATCAAGTGCGCGAAAAAAATATCACTCATATCTTCATCACGCATGGACATGCAGATCATGTGGGAGATACGTTGGTGATACAGCAGATGTTTCCTGATTGTCAGATCATTACTGTGTACTGACTTGCTAAATATCTTACGACGCAGTGAGCGACAAATGTTCACTGATTTGGAATCGGTGGAACGTATCGTGATATGGGACATGACCTGACGGCTAAATTTTTCACGGCAGTCCACGATGGTGGTATTATGGAAAGTGGAATGAGTACTTGGCCAGCGGGTATTTTATTTGCACGGGAGGGAAAGAAAATTTACCATGCAGGAGACAGTGCATTGACCAAGGATTTTGAACTGCTTGCACCATATGAGATAGATGTAGCTTTGCTACCTATCGGAGATATCTATACAATGGGTATCGAAGACGCAACACTTGCCACGCAGATGATAGCCCCCAAACAGGTGATTCCTATCCACTACAACACCCGACCCAAGATCAATGCGGATACACAGCAATTCGCAGAGTTGATTCGTTCAAAAACGTCTGCTCAACCAGTGATTCTCGCGCCAGGGGAGAGTTGGACGTCATAAAAATTACTATTGACTTTTCGTATAAAATATGTATAACAATTACATAAAACATAAACAGAATATGAAAAAATTAATAGTGGTGCTCACCCTGATGAGCGTACTGATGTGCTTAAGTACTGAAACAAGGGCACAAGAAGATAATGAAATTATCATCTTGCAAAGTTTTTACTCGTCACCAACTGTGGCAGTACAAGAACCAGCAGAATGGTACGTGGGTGTATCTCCTCAGGTGTTAGTCTCTTACAGCGTGAAGAGCGAGAAAGAGGATAAATATGCTCAAGATCTCATTGTAAATCTTGAGCTAGGGAGATTGGCTGGCAGGTGCTACAATGCAATGGGGTATAACGTGCTTAATCGGGCAGTGTACTCACTCAACGTGTATACCGCGGCTAAGTGGAAATTCCCACTAGAGCTCTTCGCCTACGGTGAATACTCCTGGAAACGTACAGACGGAGTGGTAAATGGCGGGTTCATTAGCGTTGGTCCACAGACCAAGTTAGCTGATGACAAATGCATACTTGCTCTTACGTTTGGCTCGCCTACTGCAGAGTGGAAGCCGAGTATCGGTATGTTAGTCATCTATCCATTGATGAAAAAGCTATAAACCATTTTCAATTCATTTATAGACCTGGGGCGAATCGCCTCGGGTTTTTTTTAATATATCTCCTCGTGTATCAAGACTATGAGTAAGATTATGTCAAATTCCCATTGGTTTTTGGGTCAAGATATATAGAAAGTGGCAAACAAATAAAAATCTATGAAAACATTGTTCATTGTGGGAGGGTTACTGATGTCGTTGATAGTAGTTGCGCAAGAGAGCAACACTACTAGCACGATTACGATTGATGAACCGATGATGTCGCTTTCAATAGGCTCTAGCCATACTCGACATGCGAGTTGGTCTCTAGCTTCCAATTTAGGAACTGCGTATGCGTATGAGCTTGAGTCACACTCAAGTAAGCCAAAATTTGTAGCAGAAGTTGAACTGAGACGTGAAGTAGATAGATGGCACAATATTGTTGGTGTCAATCTGTACGATGTTGCAATCTTTACTATGCAGGTATGGGAAATTCACAAAGGGAAGTTTCCTGTTGGGTTGTTGGCATATGGGGAGTACTCTCACCTTGAAAAAGAGTCATTCTTTGGCGTGGGATCGCAGGTATCATTCGCAAAACAAGAAAAAGAGCGTTGCACACTGCGTTTGTATGTTGGTTCACCAGTAGAAGAATTTAAACCTTCTGTTGGACTCCAATTTATAATCCCATTTGTTGAGGAACTCTAAGATCACAAGACACATTATCTATTCTCCCGAGGCATGCCTCGGGATTTTTCTACATCAACACCTCTCTCGGTTTTGCTCCTTCTTGTGGTCCAACGACACCTCTTTCTTCGAGTTGATCGATGAGTCTCGCAGCACGGGGGAATCCTATACCGAGTTTTCTTTGGAGCATCGTAGCAGATGCTTTGCCGGTACTAGCTATAATTTCAATGGCTTGTTGCATAAGGTCTTCATCATCTCCACTCATTTCGGTGCCTTCATAGCTATCTGCTTTGGCTTCGAGAATACGGATGATTTCTGGATGATAGATCGCTTCTTCGGTGAGATTTTTCATATATTTTTCTTTGATGGCTTTGACAACGTGTTCTGTTTCGATAGTAGAAATATAGGGAGCTTGTACTCTCACGGGAAAATTATTTTTGGGATCGGTGTAGAGGAGGTCTCCTTTGCCTACTAAGTCTTCTGCGCCTTTCATATCGAGGATTGTTCTACTATCAATTTGTGAGACGACGCTATGCGCAATTCTCGTCGGTACATTGGCTTTGATCAGTCCGGTAATGACATTCACGCTCGGTCTCTGTGTAGCGAGAATCAAATGGATACCCACCGCACGAGCTTTTTGTGCAATACGCGTGATATAGTTTTCGGTGTCCTTCTTATTTCCACTCATCATCAAGTCCGCGAGCTCATCGATGATAATCACGAGACGATAGAACGCATCTTTTTCGTCAACTTTTTGGTTGTATTCTGCTAAGTTACGTACTTTGGTTTCTTTGAGTTTTTTGTATCTTTCTTCCATGAAATCGACCGCCCATCTCAATACTTTAACTGCTTTGTCTGCTTGCGTGATAATCGGTGAAAGCAAATAGGGTATACCTTCATAGATACTCAACTCAACTTGTTTGGGATCGACCATGATAAACTTGAGTTCAGAAGGGGTGTTTTGATACATCAAGGCAATGATGTAATCGTTCACACTGATTGACTTACCGGACCCAGTCGCACCGGCAATGAGTAAATGTGGCATATCTTCCAAGGGTTTCACTACGTGTGCACCATCAATTCATTTACCTACGGTGAGATTGGTGAATCAACTTTGCATTGCTTTGGCGAAGGTGACCCCACCCAATACTTCTCTGAGACTCACGAGTTGTGGCTTGGGATTTGGTATTTCTATACCTACACTGTCGGTACCTGGGATAGGTGCTAAAATTCTGAGTGACTTTGTCTTGAGTGCAAGTGCTAGGTCTTTTTGGAGATTTTCAATTTTGGAAATCTTGATACCAGCTTGTGGTTTGATTTTGATCTGCATGACGGTAGGTCCGACATTTACTCCTTCGACATCTACTTCTATATCGAACTCCATGAGTTTATTTTTGATGTTCTCCGCTTTTTCGTACAACCATTCTTCATCTACGGGCTGATCCATGACGGGTGCCTCATCGAGGAGAGTGAGTGCAAAGGTAGGTTTGTCCTTGGGAAAAGTGACATGAATTTGTCTCAAGGTATTTTCGTCCTCTTTTTTGACGACCGCTTTGGAAATTTTTTCTTTGAGCAACGATTTGAGGAGAGTAGGTGAGGGAGATGATGCTTTCTCAACTATTTCTTCTTCCTCTTCTTCTGTTTCTTCTTCGTCGTATGCTACGGTCTTTTTGCCTCACTTACTGACGATAGTGCGTGTGCCCTTGGAAGTGACACTACTCGCTGCACTTGCGATGCGTTCTTTCATACCAGCGAATTGTACTGCAGGGAGACTAGGAAGTTTGAGTTTGTAATAGATGCCAATCAACACCACCAACAAAATGCACGCAGCGATAAAAATTATTTTGACCGCTTTGACCTCGCCACCAAGTAATAAATTCATGCCTCGTAGTCATAAGTATCCCAACCAGCCACCATTTGCTCAGATCAATTTGAGGAGAGTTCCATTGATGCCTTCGTCAAATCCAATTTCCAACACAGGAAAGTTGAGGACACCACATACCAACAACATAATGAGGAAACCGAATTTGAAGAGCCATCTATTGTATCGATCAGCTCTAATCAACATAATAATACCTATCATAGTCAATAGAGCAAAAAAGATGATTGATCATTTTTCACCAAACAGTTGATAGGTTGGATAGGAAAGGGCAGAAAAAATAGGGGACTGGTGCGCCATAAATAACGTGAAAAAGAATAAGCCTCAAAAAGCAATGAGGATGCCTGCTACTTTGAGCCTATCCAGGACAATATGAGAGCTCCTACGGGTTCTTTTGCGTGCCACGATACCAGAGAAAGGATAAACAAAGGTTGATAATAGGTATTTGGGATACGTTTTCTAGTAGTTTTTTGGTAGAGGATAGGGACGCAAAATTTTGCGTCCCTATCCTCTTTTTCTGACATGATAGATGACGCGGTCTTCTCCGCAGGAAAACGTGTCCATCAAGTCAAAACGATGGATGTTGCATGCTTTTTTGAGGTCAGTTTCTTCTTCGGTAGTAGCGAGTTTGTACAAAAATGCATGCCCTCCTGGGACCAGGAGTGGCGATAGCCAGGTGATGAGTTGCGTACTATAGGCTACCGCTCTCGCAGTGATGATAGGGAAACGTTCACGACAGTCTTCGGCTCTACATCGTAGGGTACTTATATTATGTATACTTAGTTCTTTCGCCATAGCATCTATTGCATTGAGTTTCTTTGCTCTTGCATCGATCCCGACGAAGGGGATATCAGGATAGCTCATCGCAAGTGGCAGGAGAGGAAATCATCCTCCGGTACCTAGGTCTGCAATGATGCGTTCTTGCAAACGGGGAAGTGCGATGGTAGCAAGATCGACAAATTCCGTCAGTTTGAGGCTATCCAAGACTTGTTTTTCATAAATTGCTTGCGGATCTCTAATTGCAGAAAGATTTATTTGTGCATTATAGCGAGCAAACGTTGAGATAAGTCATTCTCGTTGGGCGTAGGTATGCATGGGAAAAAAGGCTAAGAGGATACTTGTATTTGAACCACAAAACGATAGAGTGGTCTGGTAGCAAGCTAGTGATCCGCAGACAAAATGCTAGTGGTTTCACCTTTCTTTTATTTTTCTGAGCGCACCGTATGCGTTCTCGAAGACAGTTTATTGCACTCGTTGCAACAATTATGATATGATTGTGGCCATTGGTGTGGTGGGCAACGTATGGACAGTTATTTGAAGATAGAGAATTTGATATTGCTTTAGCATGGGCAGAGCAGGCCTGATTTGAGCAGATGGAACAAACCAAAGCATATCCTTTTGGGATGATCACAAGAGCTGAGGCAACGCAACGATATGTAGCATTAGCACAGCAATTGGAGTTAGTTCCTATGCAATGGTTGGTCTGTCAATTCCCTGATGTTGCTGATTACCCAGAGAAACAACAACAACTCATTGAGTTGGTGTGTGGTTATGGTTTTTTTCAAGGCCATGAGTGATTATATTATCCTGAAGAGTATATTTCCAAAGCAAATGCAGTCACCGCTTTGGTGAGAGGACTGTACCCTGGTGTAGAGTTTACTCGTACTACGCCATATCGAGAACCCTATATGCAACAAGCGAGACAATTGTGATTGACCAAACAAGCCTCATCTCCGTATCTGAGCTATCTCATTACGAGATACGAGCTGATCTTGCTCTTGCATAGAGCATACAACGCATTTGCCAAATAAAAGATACTTTAATTCTTTCGTTGAAAATTTGCATGAAACGTACGTTTGATCCCTTAGCGCGCGAAGCATTACGTATTATGCAAGAGACCTCTGAGTATCTTTTTTTGACGTGAAAAGCAGGAACAGGGAAGTCTACCTTATTGACACAATTTTTGCAAACTACTCCCAAGGAAGTCGTAGTGCTTGCTCCTACCTGAGTTGCTGCCCTCAATGTAGGCGGGCAAACTATTCATAGTTTCTGCAAATTCAGCACCACCGTGACGCCAGAGGAGGCGAGGAAATCAGGTGCAAAATTCCGCAAAGATGACCTCATTGATGCAATAGATATGATTATCATAGATGAAATTTCTATGGTGAGAGCTGACCTTTTCGACTGCATAGATATTTTCCTACAGACTGCGAAGGGCGTAGCACTTCCGTTTGGTGGTATACAAATGGTCTTTGTGGGGGATTTGTACCAACTGCCTCCCATTGTGACGAGTACGGAGAGAGCATACTTTCAACATGTGTATCCTTCACCGTATTTTTTTGATGCGAAGGTATTTGCTCGTCCGGAGTGGCAGATGCAATTCATAGAACTTGAAGTAGTCTATAGACAGCAAGATCAACATTTTTTGGATATTCTCAACAAAATTAGAAACAAAACAATTCAAGAAGCTGAACTCAAAACACTCAATGCACAGGTCAAAAAAGCACCACAGAAGGTCCCTTTGGGATCACTCTACCTCGTTGCCAAAAATGCAACTGCGGAACAAATAAACCAACAAGAACTGGATCGTCTTCCCGGAGATACACGAACTTTTGGAGCAAACGTCTCAGGACGTTTCGAACAAAAAAACTTTCCTACCGCTCAACAACTCCAACTCAAAATTGGCGCACAAGTGATGTTCGTCGCCAATGATACGTCAGGAGGAGAGCGAGTAAATGGCACCTTAGGCGTCGTCACTGCGATTGATGACGAGGAATCGACGGTCACGGTAGCGATCTTCGGTGGTGAGGAAGTGATAGTTTCTCCTCATGAATGGAAGGTGCGCCAATACGTCTACGACCAAAAGAAGAAGGAACTCGCAAGTGAAGCAGTAGGCTCATTTACGCAACTTCCGTTGAAACTGTGTTGGTCAACAACCATCCACAAAAGTCAGTGAAAGACCTATGATCAAGTTATTTTCGATGCGTCTGGCATCTTCGAAAAAGGGCAGTTGTATGTCGCTCTCTCTCGCTGTAGAACCCTCGAAGGCATTCATCTCATCGCCCCTATCAGAACCTCGCAAGCAATGATCGACTATCGTATCACGAAATTTATTGCCACCAATCAGGTCACTATTTCTCTGCAGGAACTCGATACCTAGGTATTCCATCAAACACACCTCTTTTGTTTTGAAAATGGCTTTTTTGTCATATTATTTTCTGAGGCAACCAAATATAGTCCAGGCAAATCGGAAAAGAAGACTAATTGCCTTAGATAGAGCTATATACAGCCGAATTACCACCTCAAAACACGCAGTCGAAATGGTGAGTCATTTTTTGACAGAACCCCCTGTTTTCCCTATACTTACTAGGTAGAAAACTTTTATTAGTTCACCAAAGTAAGGGGAATATGAGTATTTTTACCGAAAACCCAGCCTTAGAACAGTACCTGGGAGGTATGCAAAAAGCGATTGATGAAAGAGATATCATCAGTGTTTTTGATAATTTATTGACGATTGCTACAGAAGCGGGATGTTCGGATATTCATATTGAGCCAGGGAAAGATATGAGCAGAATTAGACTGAGAATTGATGGTGTTTTGCGTGAACTTATTCAGTATCCTGCACGTTTGCACGATAACGTCATTGCAAAATTTAAGATTGAGTCATGACAGATGCGTCCGGATGAAAAAAGATTACCTCAGGATGCCCGTGTATCTACTGCAACATTGACCGGCAAAGAACTCGATCTGCGTGCGAATACGATCCCGACCGTTTGGGGTGAAAAATTAGTAATGAGGTTGGTGGATAAGTCTAAAAAGACTCCGCCGTTGAGCGTCTTGGGTATTGAATGAATCAATGGTGAAATTATAGCGAGAAATATTGATTTCCCAAATGGGATTATTGTAGTTACCTGACCGACGGGTTCGGGTAAAACGACCACGCTGTACGCTGCGTTGGATATTTTGAATACGGTTGAAGTAAATATTACGACCTATGAAGATCCGGTAGAAATCAAGGTAGCAGGACTCAATCAGTCACAAGTGAGGGCTGATATTGGGTTTACATTTGCACAAGGTTTGAGAGCTGCGCTGAGACAAGATCCTGATATTATCATGGTGTGAGAGATTCGTGATTTCGAGACACTTTCGACAGCGATGGAAGCAGCGATGACAGGACATTTGGTGTTCTCTACCGTGCATACGAATTCTGCAACAGAAACTATTACGAGAGTGATGAACTTCGGCGCTCAGCCATATATGATTACGGGTACGTTCAACGTAATTGTTGCACAAAGATTGTGAAGAAAAATCCGTGATGATTCAAAAATTGAAATGAATGTCAAAACTCAATTCCCTGAACTCTTCGAATCAGCGAGACAGTCCATTTTGACTATGAAGCCAGATGCACTCGAAAGAGAAACACGCATGAGAAATATCAGCAGCAAACAACTCGAACGGTTTATCAGTGACGGTATGGCTATTTGACCTGATCCAGACAAAGGCCTCGATGCATATAAATGAAGAGTTGGTTTGTATGAGATGCTTGAGTTCGACGAAGAAATCAAAACGATGCTTCTCGATGGTGAAAGAGCACTCGCGGTAGAAAAATACGCCCTCGAAGAAAAATGAATGGTCAACCTCGAAAGAGACGCCGTCTTCAAAATGATTCAAGGCCAACTCGGTATCGAAGAGGTATATAGATTGGTCAAGCATAAGAAGTATAAGTAGGTTTTCAGTTTTTTTATTCTTTATACAATACAACAATGGAAAATCTAGAACATGTTAACAAAAATGAGTCAAGAAATCAACAAATTGAAAATGATGTTCGTCAGTTGATTGATGAAATACATGTTGAAGAAAGTAGTCTCAAAAAGGACATTGAATGAAATGATCCTCTTATTGAATTTCAAAAATTAAAGCAAAAAATATCAGATCGCTATCAAACGTATGAAACTACTACTCATGGTAAAATGAGTATTATGCTCAGGTCAGATACAGGTGAGGTAGTTATTGATATTGATTACCCTGATGGAACATATTGAGAAATGATTATTGTAGAAAAAAACTGAAAGATTTATGCATGGTGATCAAAGTGAAGTTTTGATAAAAATGGTAAATATGTAACGCAAAAAGAAGTATATGGCAAAAAAGAATGACTTACTAAACAAAAACTTTCTCATGAGGATGCACAGAAATTACTCAACCGGATACAATGAGGTATTAATGAGTTGGATACTGTTAAATTAAAACAATTGGACATTAGGTTTAGGGATATACGTGAGAAAATTTCTAAACATGATAAAAATGTTCCATATATCAAATGAAACACAAAAGTACGAATTGAGTCTTGAGATGATCTGTATAATGAACTAGATTTGTGATTTGCGAAGAATGCTCCTATATGATCCAAAGTTATTGAGGTTAAGGTGGTAAATGCTGATAAATCGGAGGAAATGAGTTTCATCAGAATGCCCAATGGACACTATCAATCAATTCATGTACATGGAGTCTCTGAATGAGACGATTATAAATTTTTATGATATAAATCTTGATTTAAATTTGAGTGAAGAGATTTTGCTTCATATCTCACAGCGGCAGAAACAGAAAAATACATAAGTAAAATTGAAGCGTATATGAAGTAATTTAGGTGTCTTTGTATATAGTCCATTAATGTAAAAATAATATTTTAATAATTTATCGTTCAGATGAAGAGCAAGAAGCTTTGTGCACTATGTCAAGAAAATAAAACCATGTCGAACAACGAAAAAGCAACTTGTTCTAAGGATAACTGTTTGGTATCATCAGTAATTATGGATGCAATCAAGCAAAAAAGAGAATCAAATAGTATATTTTCTGATGCTGAAGAACTAGCTTTGAAAGACGTATGTCAAATGTTTGACTATGCACTTACTCATCAACCACCAGTGATTATTTCTAGGGAAGAATGGTGAGGATTGTCTCCTGATGAAACTAAAGGATACTTGAATATCCCTAGTAAGGATTTGTCTCATTATTACGACACCCTAATCATACATCACGCTGGTAATAGATATAATAATCCCACGATGCAAAAGATTCAAAATATGCAAAGGAGAAAAAATTATGCTGATATTGCTTACAATTTTTGAATCGATGGGACTTGAAAGATCTATGAGTGAAGACCACTAAATAAAATTCAGGCACATACATTTACCGATAATGATCACCATGTAGGATTGGTTGGAGTCATCTTGCTCGCTGACTTAGATACTCTAAATAAGGGATTAAGTTGACCAGAATGGTTTGTAGAGCAGCTCTTGGGCGATGGCATATACACAAAGGAAATGCTACAGTCGGTTTTGCAATTGGCTGTATATTTGGATGATCTGTTGGAAATCAAATCTGTCAGTGGACATACAGAGTACCAAAAAGTGCATTGAATATCCAAAGTGAGTGAAAATTGTCCTGGAGATAAGGGGGATATTATTACACTAATAATTAAAGAGCTTTTTGCTCGTAAAAGTGCTTTAAAATAATGACATTAGATTGGTGAAGTATAAGTAGGGGCAAGTGGAAAGTTGAAAAGTTGAAAGTTGAAAGTGGATAGTCATCCTGAGCCTGCCTTGTCGGCAGACAGGTGCAGCGAAGGATCTCGTGAATTAAGA